>CAZPKJ010000127.1:0-8808 GCA_964587075.1 uncultured Flavobacteriaceae bacterium
AACAGGTAACCACCCCGACGTAACGGCTTCATGAATTTCCTGTTCAGTAAAATCTCCTTCGGGCCCAATTAAGAAACAATATTCCTGCTGATCACGGTTTATCTGTGCCAATTCCGTTTTAAACCCGGTATTACAGTGTGCAATAAATCCTTTCTTTTCGCGGGATATAAAATTACTGAATGGCGTTGGCTCATGGAGAATGGGTAAGTATGGGTTCATACTCTGTTTTATAGCTGCAGTAAGTATCTTGTTAAACCGCTCATGGTTAATTTTCCTGCGTTCCGAACGGTTGCAGATGAGAGGTGTTATTTCCTCGATTCCAATTTCGGTAGCCTTTTCAAGAAACCACTCCATGCGGTCATTCAGCTTTGTCGGTGCAATGGCAATATGCGTGATAAACGGTCTTGGCTTCATGCTTTCCTTGCGGATCACTTTAAATACCGTTCGCTTTGGGTGAGCATTCCATAGTTCTAAATCATACCTGCCACCCTTACCATCAAGGCCCAAAGCACGGTCACCTTTCCTCATACGCAGTACCTTAATGGCATGCAGCGACTCTTCACCGTCTAAAGTAAGTTCTTCGCCGGCTACACGCTCTGAAAAAAATACATTCATGGTAATTTATTAAAATCCCGTTGAGGGGCTTATCATATTTTTACAAATTTTGCCACTGCCTGCCTACCGTTAAGTTTTGTTTGTATGAAATAAACTCCCTCCGGCAAATCATCAATTTGAATATTGATCAATGATTTATCGGTCACAATCATTTTTATAATTTTTCCGTGAACATCAAGTAGCGTTATTTCCCGTGGTTCACTCATGCTCCCCAGGTTGCATTGAATGAAAACCGATGCAGGATTCGGCCAGATATTTATCATATTATTGTTAAACGGTTCGGGCACCCCGGTTATGGTTACCGGAAGCATATCCCGTTCAAACACCCCTTTTCCGTGTGTGGCCAGCCTAAGTTTCCTGTTGGACAGCGACATACTGATATCCATCACGAGTGTACCATCAATTAACCCGTCACTAAAGGGAACCCAGGAGTTGCCTCCATCAATACTTACATATATTCCGATATCATTACCCAGATACATAATGTTGTCGTTGAGCGGGTCTATCAGGATAGAATTCGCCGGAACATCCGGCAAACCCGTGCCCACGGCGTTCCAGGTGGTACCACCATTTAACGTACGGTATAAATGTGGTGTTCCAAATCCGCCCAGCGCGGCAAAAACCATATTATTGTCGGACGGGTTTATGGCCAGATCCATAATATAACGGTTAGGGATACCTGCTGTAACATTCGTCCAGGATGTACCCCCGTTGGTAGTTTTAAATAAACCAACCTGCGGTATATTTACCGGTGCTGTAGCCGCATACACCAGGTTGCTGTTGGTCCTGCTTATTTCAATGGCCAATACGGCGTTACCATCCAGCGCCACATTGCTGTTTGTAACATTCCAGTTTTGGGCCGAGTTGGTAGTTTTATAAACTTTGTCACGGCCGGCATACAATACTGATGGATTCGAAAAACTCATCGACAACGGGCCAACGAAATTCGTATTGGCCGCGCCATTACCACCCGGCACCGAGGCACTTTGAAAAGTCACTGCCCGGTCGGTCGATTTGCGGATACTGAGATATTGCGATGAACCGAAAACAATCTGGTCGTCGAGCGGATTGATGGCTGTTGATACACCGTCGCCGCCAATGACTCTCCGCCAACCTGCATTTCCTTCGTATACCGCGGTGGCATTATCCTGCATGCCTCCGATGGCAAACAACGAATCGGAAGCTGAGCATGAAAAATTTGCGTAAAACTGCTGCGTCTGGTATCCGCCGTTACAGCCTTCAAATGTTTCACCGCCGTCGAGCGACCGGAACACGCCCCCGTCTGTTGCCAGGTAAATTACCTCTTCATTCACCGGATGCCTGAACATCCGATGAATATCGGCATGTACATAGTCTGGAGGCCCCTCAGAGCCACCAACGGTTGTGGCACTGAAATCCCAATTGTACCAATAGCTTTTCTGATCAAGTGTTACACCCCCGTCCGACGATTTCCAAACATCTATTCCGCAAACAACAACTTCATCGGGATTGGTGGGGTTCACACTAACGTCGTGCGAATACCAGCCCTGATACGTTTGATAGTCGGTTGGATTGATCTGCACCCAGCTCATGCCTGCATTTATCGATTTGTATAATCCGAGACCGGTGATTTGTTCTCCAATGCTGGCATATAACACACCGGGCTGTGATGTACACACATCCAACATGGCTTTACCCGAATAACCGGAGGGTAGTCCGGTGGAAATTTGCACAAATGAGTCTCCCCCATCCTGCGACCGGTAGATTCCGGGATTGGCCGAAAACGAATTGCCTGCCGCAATAAAAACTACAGAAGTATCACCCGGCATGATCAGCAAATCGGTTGCCATTCGAACTCCGTGGATCAATTGCCAGGTGGTTCCGCCGTCAAACGACCGGTAAGTTCCTTCGGTAGTAGCGGCGAATACCGTAGCGGGGTTCACCGGATTTAAAATAATATCCTGAACACCCCGGAGCGAATCATAAGCCCAGTCGAGGCTTTTGGTCCAGCTCAGTCCCCCATCTGCCGTTTTGAGGATGCCGATTCCATATGTACCCCGGGTGGTACGAACAGCAACACCGGTGCCGGTGTTCATGTCGTTGTAAACTTCACCGGTACCAATCATAATAATATTCGTGTCATTGGGATGAAATGCGATGGCGGCAACACCCAGTACAGGAAATCCGGTTGCTACCTGGTGCCATGCCTGTGCACCCAGACCTGCTGTGTACGAACGCCATAATCCACCACTTGCCGATCCTGCCAGTATGGTTGAGGGGTTTAGCGGATTAAATGCCAGGGTAAGAGTCCTTCCCCCGAAATTTGCTGGCCCAATGGGTACCCAGGCACCCGGAAATGTTGATAATTTTTGGCTTGTGGAACGGGATTCTTCAAAAGCACGGCTCAGATTTGCCATAAAAATTCCCTTGCCGGGAAAGCTTCGCTGGTGAAACCAGGATGAAAGGGCGTTCCCGGCGAATAAAACGGTCGGCTTTTTCCGTTTTACCAACTGGTTATCAATATTGTGAGTAATTTTCCAAATTCCAAAAACTAAGATTACCGAAACGATGGTTGTTGCGAGCGTTTTCATGCGATATGAATCAACCGCCAATGTATAAAATAGTTATGAACAACTAACATTGAAATGTTGATAAAAAGCTTTGTAATCCACTGAATAACTGAATGATTCCGGTATTTTTATAGCAGATAAACAAGGGTATTCATTAACTTTGCCGTCTTGAAAAATCTGGTTGCAAACGTTAAGGGATACAATTCATGAAGTTCACATATTACGGTCATTCTTGTTTCCAGATTGAAACAGCGGGTAAAATATTATTATTTGACCCGTTTATAACCCCGAATGAGCTGGCAAGTGGTATTCATGTGGATTCGGTAAACCCTGATTATATCCTCATTTCACACGGACATGAGGATCATGTTGCTGATGCTGTAAGTATTGGAACGAGAACAGGAGCTACCGTAATATCGAATTGGGAAATAGTACAATGGATGATTAAACAGGGGATTAAAAATACCCACCCAATGAACACCGGCGGACACCGGATGTTTGACTTTGGCAAGGTTAAGTGTGTAAATGCAGTTCATTCCAGTTCGATGCCCGATGGCTCTTATGGCGGAAATCCGATGGGTTTTTTGATTGAATCGAAAGGTAAAAACATTTATTACTCAGGAGATACAGCCCTCACTTACGACATGAAACTGATTGGTGAATACCGGAAAATAGAACTGGCATTACTACCCATCGGCAACAATTTTACCATGGGCATCGACAATGCCATAATTGCATCAAATTTTATTAACTGCGATAAAATTATTGGATTGCATTATGATACCTTTGGATACATAAAAATTGACCACAACGAAGCCATTGACAGCTTTTCGAAGGCCGGAAAAGAATTAATACTCATGGAAATTGGCAGCTCACTCGAAATTTAACCGTAACTTTAACCTGACATAAAAATCAATATGAACAAAACTTACATGAAATATATCATTATGCTGGCTGCCGTTTCAGTTCTGGCATTGGCAGGCGGATGCAAAAATTCGACCTATTACCAGTTGACCGATGAGGAAATGTTATGGTTGGTATATAAAAACAACGAACTGCTCAAATTCGAAAATACCAACGGCGACATCATGTTTTATTATGTCACCATCCGGGTAAAATCTTACACCAAATCGGGTGATACCTATCGTGAGTTTACTACCGCAAACTTTGATCAGCTGAACGACACTACGGCCATTTTTCAGTCTGACAGCCAGGGTGTGCTGTTCCTGCAAAAGAGTGAAAACGGATTTCTTGTAACCTTTACCTGGCCACATTTCCCCATCAAAGAGATTCCGTTAACCGGCCGTATTCCATCCACGGCAACTGTTGATGGTATAAATTACAACGATGTATTTTTCCTGGATGCCACCGGGTTTACCGATGCCAGGTTTTACAATCAGAAAATATGGGTGAGCAAATCATTTGGCGTTCTTCAGATTGAAGAAAATGACGGAACCTTGTGGACAAGAAAGTTTTAATATTTTAAATCAGGATTATTCAAAACAATAATGGGGAAAATAATAGCAATTGCCAATCAAAAAGGCGGAGTTGGTAAAACAACTACCGCCATCAACCTTGCTGCAAGTTTGGCCGTACTCGAATACAAAACACTTTTGGTAGACGCCGACCCCCAGGCCAATTCAACTTCGGGTGTAGGTTTTGATCCCCGAAATATAAAAACAAGCATTTATGAGTGTATTGTAAATGATGTAAACCCGGTGGATATAATTTTGAACACAACCACACCGAACCTGTTTTTACTTCCCTCCCACATCGATCTGGTTGGTGCCGAAATTGAAATGATCAACCTGCCAAACCGTGAACGGATGATGCGGCAGGTTTTGGAAGGAATCAAAGGGGATTACGATTTTATTATCATCGACTGCTCACCCTCCCTCGGACTGGTGACTATCAACTCCCTTACCAGCGCCGATTCGGTAATTATTCCTGTTCAGTGCGAATATTTTGCGCTCGAAGGATTGGGCAAATTGCTTAATACCATTAAAATCGTACAAACTCGTCTCAATCCCGAACTTGAAATCGAAGGCATTCTCCTCACCATGTACGACACGCGCCTCCGCCTGTCGAATCAGGTTGTTGAAGAAGTGAAATCACACTTCCAGCAAATGGTGTTCGATACCATCATTCAGCGTAATACCAAACTGGGTGAAGCCCCAAGTTTTGGCGAAACCATCATCATGCATGATGCTTTCAGCAAAGGAGCTATCAATTACCTGAATCTTGCCAGGGAAATACTTCAGAAAAATAATCTTACCGAAATCCCCCAGGATCAGAAAGAGGTAAAGGTTACCCCAATTGAAAAAATAAGTGAAAACTAATCAGGAAATTAATAATCCATTGACAACTCCAAAAAAATCAGCTCTGGGCAAAGGACTTAGCGCACTGCTTTCGAGTGCCGACACAGATGTAACTTCAAAGCCCGATGTTACCGGCTCGGTTCCGGTTGCAGGGTCCATCTCCAATATAGCCATTGATAAAATTGAAACCAATCCTTTTCAGCCAAGAACCGAGTTTGAGGACCAACCGCTTAAAGATCTTTCGGAATCCATCAAACAACAGGGCGTTATACAACCTATTACCGTGAGGAAAATGGGCTACGACCGGTACCAGATAATTTCCGGCGAACGCCGTTACCGGGCCAGCAAAATGGCAGGACTTGAATCCATTCCCGCGTATGTTCGTATTGCCAACGACCAGTCGATGCTCGAAATGGCCCTGGTTGAAAATATTCAGCGTGAAAACCTGAACCCTCTCGAAATTGGAATCAGTTTTAAGCGGTTACTCGAAGAATGTAACCTTACCCAGGAAGAGCTGGCTGATAAAGTAGGAAAAGACCGCAGTACGGTAACCAACTATATGAGGCTGCTAAAACTTCCACCAAAGATACAGGCCGCTATTCGCGACAACCTGATAACTATGGGTCATGCACGGGCCATAATCAATGTGGATGATATTGGTACCCAACTGAAAATATTTGATGAGATTGTAAACAATAATTTGTCGGTTCGGAAAGTTGAAGAACTGGTACGAACAGCATCACCTAAGAAGAAAACCGGTACCACCAATAAAAAATCTGATGGACTTAAGTTCGCTTTTAAAGATATTGAATCACGTCTTGAAGGATTTTATGAGACTAAAGTGGAAATCAAGACCGGTGCCAAAGGATCGGGAAAAATTATTATCTCCTATTATTCAACAGATGACCTTAACCGGTTGCTCGATATCCTTGAAGGTTAAGCAAACCACACCCATGATTTGGTTGCGCGCTTTTATAGTGGCCGGTTGCATGGTATTTCTTTCACCGGTTGTACAGGCTCAGGTAACAACCGACTCATTATCGTTACTGCACTCCCCAAAAAAGGCAACACTTTTATCCACCGCCTTGCCGGGAGCAGGCCAGGCTTACAATAAGAAATATTGGAAAATACCGGTCATTTATGCCGGGTTTGCCGGTTTGAGTTACCTGGTAAAAGTGAATCATGACGATTACCTGATTTATAAAAACGCTTTCCGGAAAAGGCTCGACGGCGATGAATCGACTATAGACCCCTTTGTAGGAATTTACTCCGATAACGATTTGTCGACCTTAAAGGATTTTTACCGTCGCAACCGTGATCTTTCCATCATAGGAATTGGTGTTTTGTATGTGCTGAATATACTCGATGCGAGTGTCGACGCCCATCTGTTTCACTTCAATGTTAACGACCAGTTAACACTTCAGTTGCAACCTTCGGTCGTTACAGGCCCGTTTACGGCATCATCTTTATCCGTCAACCTGCGCTTTTAAATCCTGGCTTATTATGAAAATCGCGCTGATAGGTTATGGGAAAATGGGCAGGGAGATTGAAAAATCCGCCATTGCAAAAGGGCATGAAATTGTTTTAAAACTAGGCTCTGCCGACATGGATTTCATTACAACGGATACTTTTGCCGATGCCGACATAGCCATTGAATTTTCAACACCCCATTCAGCAGTAAGTAATATCAAAAATTGTTTTGATGCAGGCATACCGGTTGTTGTTGGTACAACCGGATGGTACGATAATCTGGAATTTATAAAAAGTCTTTGCCTGAAGTCGGGTAAGTCAATGCTGTGGGCATCGAATTTCAGCCCGGGAGTAAATATATTATTTGAGCTAAACCGGAAACTCGCCTCATTGATGAATGCACAAACCACGTATAAGGCATCGGTAGGTGAAATTCATCATGTTAAAAAACTGGATTCGCCAAGTGGTACCGCCATCACCATTGCCAATGATATTGTTTCAAAAATTCACCGGCTCAACCAATGGGAACCTATGCTGAAGGATTCCGGTTTTCCACCTGCTACATTGCCCGTGTGGTCGGAGCGTACCGGCGAGGTTCCCGGAACACATATCATATCTTACGAATCGGCGAACGACCGTATTGAACTCAGGCATGAAGCATTTAACCGGAAAGGTTTTGCCGATGGCGCAGTGATGGCCGCCGAATGGCTGAAGGGCAAGACCGGCTTTTTTACCATGACCGATGTGCTCGACTTTAATTGAATGAAAATATAAAAAATAATTTGAATTTAATTTTCGAAAAATATGAATTGGAAATTCTGGAAGAGCGACGGTAGAAAAAGTAAAACCAGGGAATGGATTGATGCTATAATTTTTGCTGTTATTGCGGCAACCATTATCCGTACATTCCTGATAGAAGCATTTACCATACCAACACCTTCTATGGAAAAAAGCCTGCTTGTTGGCGACTTTCTGTTTGTAAGTAAGGTAAATTATGGCGCGCGAACACCCATGACACCGTTGTCGTTCCCGTTTGCCCACCAGGAGTTACCCATCCTGGGAACAAAGTCCTATTCCGATGCCATTAAGTTTCCATATTACCGGTTACCCGGATTTTCTGATATTAAAAACCAGGATATCGTGGTATTTAATTATCCTATGGAAGACGACAGACCGGTTGACAAGCAAACCCATTACATCAAACGTTGTGTTGGTATTCCCGGAGATACCATATCGGTGGTGAACAGTATTGTACACATCAACGGAAAAAGTGTGGCTCTTCCCGAAAAAGGTCAGTTTTTGTTTGATGTTTCAACCAATGGAACCGGATTTAATCAACGTACATTTGATAAACTGAATATTACTGAAGGCGGGCCCGGAATGATAGAGGGCGATTACAGGCTATTCATGACCAACGAGGCTGCCGATGAAATTGCCAAAATGCCCAATGTGCAATCGGTTCGCCAGCTTATTGCGCCACCGGGAGTATATGAAGATTACATTTATCCCCATAACCCCGAATTCCCCTGGAACGTCGATAACTTTGGTCCGTTGTACATTCCAAAAGAAGGTGATAAAATTGCACTGAACCGGAAAAATGTTATCCTTTACGGAAGATGTATTTCGCAGTATGAGGGAAATACACTTGAAGAACGAAATGGTAAATTCTATGTTAACGGCGAAGAAGCAACGTCGTACACTTTTAAAATGGGATATTATTTCATGATGGGTGATAACCGTTTAAACTCGGCCGATTCGCGGTTTTGGGGGTTTGTCCCCGATGATCATATCGTGGGTAAGGCTGTATTCATCTGGATGTCGTGGAACGCCAATGGCAACCTGCTGAATAAAATTCG
>CAZPKJ010000128.1:0-8695 GCA_964587075.1 uncultured Flavobacteriaceae bacterium
CATCGCCGGCTTTATAAAACTCATAAAGTACGCCGGTATCATCCACAGCGGCAGCGGTGGACTTAAAATGGTCGGTCCAGGTTTTCTTTTCTTTGATTTGTTTGAGGATTCGCTCTGCCCTTTTAGGATCGTTCCAAAAATCGGGAGCGTGTGTCAATTGTTCCTCCCCGGCTAACAATTGCAGCTTTTTATCGATGTCAAAGATGCCTCCTCAGGGCACTGATTCTTTCCCTTAAATCGGCTAAATGGTCGTTGGTCATAGTGGCGCAAAGTTATGAAAGGAATCGATTCGCTGCAGATTGGCCAAGGTCTGGTTTATAAAACCCCAGCAGGAAGAAGCGGCATCAATCAGTTGTATGTTGCTGACAATTAAAGCAATAAACACCGTGTTCAAAAATTATCCGTATTAAATGTGCGTTATAATGCACATAATACTTGACTGGTATTGAAAAAATGACTTAATTTTGATAATCTTAATAACCTAACCCATCCAAACCATGAAAACTTTTTACAACGTTCATTGGGGAATTTTTTTGCCCGCCATCAGCAAAAGTTTGATTCTCCCGATAGCTATTGCTATTACAGCATTCATCGCACTCCAACCCTTTAACATTTCGGCCCAAAGCCAGTCTATCAGTGACTTTGTCCTGTTTTCGGGCAATGGAACTTATCCTCCCGGATCAACACCTGCAGGTGGCCTGGGTGCCGGCGTACATATGGGATCGTCGAACGTTATCAACAACGGAAAAATCGGGAGTTATGTATTGGTAAAATCAACCGGGAGCACTACCATTAATTCCGACGTTCAAAGTGCCGGCCTGATTGACTTTTCGAGCAGTCACATGGTAACCGGAAACATATATGCGGGCAATACCCAAAACCTTAGCGGGAATATATTCCAGACCGGTTCCAGTTTCAGTTTAACGGGCAACCTTAATGTAAAAGGTAATGTGAGTATTGGAGGCGGTACGGTGAACGGAACCGTTACCATACCCCCCGGCAATACGTATGTAGGGCCCACTCCAAGTGGCGGACTGGTATATGCCGTTCCGGTATTTCCAGCATTACCCCAGTTGCCGGCACCTACTGTTCTGGCGGCCGCAGGTACCACCGACATTACCGGCAATACCACTATTAATCCCGGTTCATACCGCGATGTGATTTTAACCGGCAACCGGACAGTTACTTTCAACGGGCCGGGTGATTACACATTCAGAAAGATAAACAATACGGGTTCATCCAATAAGTTCCGGTTCAATTTTCAGAACAGCACAACCGGTGTTATAAGGATATTTGTTCATGGCGATGCCAATATGAGCAAGTTCAGCTCTTCTTTTCTGAATGGCGGTGGTGCCGACCGGGTATATATGGAGATTCATGGAACAGGATCTACATCGGCTAATGGATACACTGCTTTTACAATTGACAATGGTTCGAATGGAGGAAGCGGATTAACCCGGTGGAACGGTACCATTTACGCGCCTTATGCAGCCATTCAGATTGGATCGGGAACCGGTTCAACGGAAATGAACGGTGCATTTTGGAGCGGAACCCAGGTAACCATTTCGAGCGGTGTTACCACCAATTATATTGCCTATATTCCCTGTACTACTCCAAATGTATCGGCAGGTACCAATAAGATCATAAACTGCACCAGCCCTGCAGCGGTATTAAACGGCAGTTCAACGACCCCAGGTGTTACCTACAGCTGGGTTGCAAGCAATGGCGGAAACATTGTTTCAGGTGCCAATACAGCTACTCCAACCGTTAATGCGGCGGGAACATATACGCTTACCGTTTCACAATTCACCTGCACCAATTCAGCATCGGTTTCGGTTACAGCTGATTTTGCAACGCCAAATGCCAGTGCAGGCACAAATAAGACTTTAACTTGCCTGGCCACGTCCGTTTCGCTGGACGGATCTTCACCGACTCCCGGCGCAACCTACAGCTGGAGCGGACCAGGTATTGTTTCGGGTGGCAACTCCGCATCACCGGTTGTAAATGCCGCCGGAACGTATACGCTTACCGTTACAGATCCGGTGAACGGATGTACTTCAACAGCTAATGTGCTTGTTGACCTTAACAATACAACACCTGACGTCAGTGCGGGAAGTGATGCCAGTTTAACCTGCAGTCAGACTTCACTCATTCTGAATGGCTCTTCGGCAACCGGCGGGGCTGCCTTTAGCTGGACGGGTCCCGGAATAGTATCGGGAGGCCAGACACCCGGCCCAACTGTTGATGTTGCAGGAACATATACAGTTACCGTTACTGATCCCGGAAACGGCTGTACAGCCAGTGACGAAGTTATCATTGGTTCCGATACCACACCACCGGATGCCAATGCCGGCCCCGGCAACGCTCTCACCTGTTCTATTTTACAGGTAAGCCTGAACGGAACTTCTTCGACACCGGGAGCGACCTTTAACTGGACCACATCGGGCACAGGTAATATCGTATCGGGTGATCAAACACTGAATCCGGTTATTAACGGATTGGGTACGTATGTGCTTACCGTTACTAATCCGGTTAACGGATGTACAGCTTCAAGTTCTGTATTCATTGAAGAGGGACCCTGTATTATTCCTTATTACGTACCTTGTCCGGGAGGAAAATTTTATGGTAATTTAGGATGTGAACTGAGTTCATTGTACGAAAACTATGTTTTCGGTTCCGATACTATAAATGATATATTCACCTTTGCGGGAGATACTGTTTGGGTGGAAATAATTTCAATAGAAGGTCAGACTCAAAACCTGAAAAATTTGATTTACCAGGCGCCGGGTTACGGATTGACCGATACAATTCCCAACGGTTTGAATCCGCTTATTATCACCGGAAAGGTACCAATCGTTAATCTGATCAACTTTACAGTTCCACCCGCTTCGCCTATGATTAATTACATGAGGCCTGTTTATCCATCCATAACAAACAGCGGCGTTACGGTTACCCAGGGTGATATTGCACAAACTTCGGATCTTGCCAGGCAGGGTTTTAAAGTTGACGGAACAGGGGTAAAGGTTTGCATTTTATCCGACAGTTATAATTCCTTATTAGGAAATCCGGCAGCTACCGATATAGTAAATGGTGACCTGCCCGGTGCAGGAAACCCTTATGGATTCAATTCACCGGTGCATGTAATTAAGGAATTCCCGTATGGAGTTAAAACGGATGAGGGGCGGGCCATGATGCAAATTATTCATGACATAGCTCCGGGCGCCGAGTTAGGGTTCCGAACAGGGGTTATCAGTGAAGGTGACCTGGCGGCAGGAGTGATTGAATGTGCACAGGCAGGGTGCCAGGTAATTGCCGATGACATATCATTCCTTACTTCACCATTTTATCAGGATGGGGTTATCTCTAAAGCGGTTGATTCGGTTTCAGCCATGGGCGTTTCATATTTTGTTGCGGCCGGAAATTTTGCCAGCAAGTCGTATGAATCTTCTTTCAATCCCATACCGGCACCGTTAGGTTTATCGGGCCAGGCTCATGATTTTGGCGGAGGCGATAACCTCCTGAACATTTCATTACCACCCGGAAATTATACCATCGTACTTCAATGGGAAGACAGTATATATTCATTGGGCCAGACTCAAACCGGAACCCAGAACGATTTTGATATTTACCTGACCAATTCCTATGGAACCCAGTATTTCGGTTTCAACCGGAACAATTTGTTCGGAGACCCTCTTGAGGTATTGCCATTTATTGTGCCGGGCACCAATGCTGTTCCGGCAAATTTGACTATCATCAGGGCCGCGGGTAACCAGCCGGCACAGTTTAAACTGGTTGTTTTCAGAGGTGAGATTCAATTTAATGAGTACACCAGTGGAAGTTCAACTATTGTTGGTCAGGCGAATGCACAAAGCGCTATTACAACCGGAGCGGTAAATTATTTCAACACGCCACCGTTTGGCGTAGATCCTCCTACCGTACAGAATTTCTCATCCAGAGGTGGTACACTCACTCAGGGATCTGTCAGAAGCAAACCAGATCTTATCGCACCCAATGGCGGCAATTCAACTGTTTCATTAGGAGCGCCAAATGTTGAAGGTGATTTGTTCCCCAACTTCTTTGGTACCTCAGCAGCTGCTCCACATGCCGCCGCAGTGGGTGCGTTACTCAAACATGGCAAGCAAAAATTCTATGGACAGGGACTTACGCCAGCCGAAGTAAAAACTATATTAACATCTACTGCTATAGATATTGGAACACCTGGATTTGATTTTGAAACAGGATCAGGATTTATTCAGGCATTTGACGCATTATTATCTTTTGCTGCACCAACCCCTGATTTGATTTCACTGGATGTTCCGAATGGTATAGAGCCCGGAACTGTTCCTTTTACCCTGACCATCACCGGACAGTTTTTTACAACGCAAAGTGTTGTGATATTCAACAATGATACATTCCCGACAACTTTTGTAGACGGCAACACACTCATTGTGAACCTGCCTCCATTTTTTGGAAACTATCCGATTTACGTATATACACCTCCGATAGTACCCAATATAAACGACGGCGGTAATTCCGACACCTTGTATTTCTTTGATCCGGTTAAAAAACTGGTTGCAATTACGGCTGACAATAAAACCAAAAAATATGGCGAGCAGTTGCCGGTATTTACATCGACCATCACTGTTGACGGAGTGCCATTGGCCAGCTCGGGGTATACGTATGCTGAACTGGGACTAACTCCAATACTATATACCACACCGGCAACCAGTTTCAGTAACGCGGGACTTTATTTCATTCAGCCTGCAGCATCGGTTGTCGATACGGGATATACAACGTTTTTTGAATACGAGTTCAACAACGGATTGCTTGTTAATGAAAAGATGCCGCTGATTATTACCCCCAACGACACTACCATTGCTTACGGTGATGAAATTAATGGCAGTAATTTGGGATTCAGTTACAGTTACGACGATAGCAATATTGCACCGGGTGATCAGGCAGTATTTTTATCGAATCTCGAAACACAGCATAAGAATGATATTTCGAATTCCGTTGCCATGGTGGACGACCAGATATTCGTAAATCAACGATCGGTTATCAGTGCCGACCTGCTGAACTTGAGTTTCATGGTCAGTCAGCGTTCAGTAATCAGCCAGCGTTCGGTAATCAGCCAGCGTTCGGTAATCAGTGGTATTGAATACGACACTACTTATTTGATTGATATATCGCCTGAATCCATATTTGAGTATCAAAATGATCCAGCCAACTCTACGTTATTTGATGCAGGTCCTTTGGCTAATCAGCGTTCGGTAATCAGTCAGCGTTCGGTGATCAGCGGCACTGCTACTATCAATCAGCGTTCGGTAATCAGCGGTTCTTCGATTGTGAACAGTGCAACCACCGGCGATACCAGTTCGGCCGATATTGTGATCATATTTGATGAGTCCGATTATACAGCACCTGTTGGAGATACCATTGAGGTGTTTCATCCGATCAATCTGGTAACAGGGTTCACCGTGGGAACACATATAATTGCCCCTGCGGCCCTGTTGTCGTCGAACTTTGAAATTTCATATGGGCTGGGTACGTTAACTGTAACTCCGGTAACATTCAATGTAAATGTTACAAGTCCTGAGTTTAACTGCGGATACGAGGTTTCATGCAGCGGAAGCAGTGATGGAAGTGCTTCCGCCAACGCTATCAGCGGAGGATTCCCACCATATTCGTATACCTGGAGCACAGGAGCGAACACACCTTCAGTTACGGGCTTAACTGCCGGAACTTACCAGGTTTCGGTATCAGATGCATTTGGTTTTGTAAGCGATCACTTTGTTACATTAACCGAACCACAGGCACTGAATGTTTCTTTAGGTCCCGATCAGTCGTATGAAAATTTGTGTACATGCATCACATTACAGCCTACCGTTTCGGGTGGGTCGGCATGCTCAGGGAATTCATACTCTTACTCCTGGAATAATGGCGCCACCACCTCCGGTGTTGTGGTTTGTCCGGAAGTAACTACCAGTTATTCGGTTGTTGTTACCGATGCAAACGGATGTACATCCGGCGATGATGTTTCTATCATTAAACCTCCGGTAACTGCTCAGCTGAATCAATATGTGTTACTCGGACTAGGTACCGGTAATGATGTTGTCGGAAATAACCTGGTAGTAACCGGATCCGTCGGGCACCGTGGCTCCTCCGGAGTACTTACGTTAGGAAATGGAAATCAGATCAGTGGATTTGCTGCCGGTAATGTTGTTAATATTGGAAACAATAATACTATATCAGCCATCTATCGTAACTCCGGTTCAACCGGAAGTAATGGTACCATAGGCTCCATAGTAACACCGGTAACCATACCACTGGTAGCAACGATTCCATGCTTCCCTTCATTTGCCGGCGGATCACACGTTAGTGTTTCTACAACAGCTACGTTAAGTCCGGGTACTTATAACCAGGTGAGTGTTGGCAATGATGCCACACTGTACCTTGAGCCTGGTGTTTACAAGTTTGCGAAACTAACCACCGGCAACAACAGTTCAGTAATTCCTGTCGGCACATACACGGCAAGTGATGTATTTATCTTTGTAAAAAATGAGTTCATCACCGGCAACAACAATACGGTGAGGGCCAACATTTATGCGAAGAAAGCCATTTCAATATTCAACAATTCGGGTGGTTTTTACAGAGGCGCATTTTATAGCGGAATCAGTATATCTACCGGTAACAACGCTTCGTTCATATCTGACCCGTATTGTTTCTCCTCACTCCCTACATGTAATAACCGCGAAATGGCCGGTGCTACCGATTCGCCTGAATTTCTGCCGGCAAACCGATTGGAAGTATTCCCGAATCCATCAACCGGTTTAGTTACCATGTATTATCAGGGAAATGCCAGTGATGTTTTACAAATCAGTATTTCAAATATCCTTGGCCAGGTTCAGTATGAAAGAAAGATCCATGAATTTTCGGGTGAGTTCAACCAGGAGTTTGACCTGAACCTGCTTGAACCGGGAATTTATCATATCTCTTTGCTGAATCATGATGAAGTGATCACAAAGTCGCTGGTAATTACCAGATAGTAATTTACAGGTATTGATAAAAAAGGGGAAGTTTTGTTACTTCCCCTTTTTTAGTACTTTTACTTTTTGAACCTTGAAAATTCCTTGAAACCTGTTTTTACTCTATGATGAGGGAGTATATTATTTACTTAAAACGTTTTTTCCTTTTTATTCCATATTTATGCATGTTACCCTTGTTGATGCATGCACAAGAGGACAGCCTGTTGACGGTATTGCGAACAGCGGCCACCGATTCGGCGAAAGCATCTGTTTTGATTGAATTATGTAAAGGCTCACTCGAAACCGATTCAAAAAAATCGGAAGTATTTGCCAGACAGGCTGTGGATGCAAGTAAACGAACTAATGACATTTCCATTCAGGCCACTGCCTACAGGTATCTGGGTATAGCGCAATACATGCAGGCAAAATACGGTGAAGTTGTCGACAGCTGGCTAACGAGTCTTGCGTTATACGATTCAACCGGTGACCTGGCCAACGTTGCCCGGTTGTACAGTAACCTGGGCGCTGTTTATGAGAGCCAGAGTTCGGATGTGACCGCGCTCGAATACAATTTGAAATCGCAGAAGGTTGCTGAGCAGATTAAGGACACCGTGAGGCTGATGGCAGCGCTTACCAATATCGGGGCTATTTACGGAAAAAAGGAGCGTACCTACGACAAAGCGCTTGAATATGACTTCCAGGCGCTTGATTACGCACGGAAAATTGGCGATACGTATGTTGAGGGGACACTCGCGTCAAACATAGGTGAAATTTATTTTAAACAGGGAAGAGACACGTTAGCCCTTGAGTATTTTTTAAAATCGCTCAAAGCTTACAACGGGTCGGAGAGCACACCCTATGCGTTACTCAATATCGGGAAAGTATATAACCGGCGTTCGGATTTTGCAAAGGCCGAGGAGTATGAGATGCAGGCCTACGAGTTTGCGAAAAAACTCGATGCCAAACGGGATATGGCTACGGCATTACTCGCTTTAGCCGACACCTATTACAAGCAGAAGAAGTACCGGCAGGCGCTTGATTTTTATATTCAAACCATGAACCTCAGCCTTGAAATCAATACTAAGGTTGAATTACGGGGGGCTTACCAGGGACTTGCCACGAGCTATTCGCAACTGGGTGATTATAAAAATGCTTTCCGTTACCAGGAACTGCTTACCGGTTTAAAAGACACCCTTTACAACATAGAGTACGACCAAAAGATGGCCGGTCAATTGTTCAATTATGAAATTGACAAGAAACAGGATCAAATAAAAATCCTCAACAAGGATAAGGAACTCCAGGAAATAGATCTTCAGAGGCAAAAATTCGCAAAGAATGCCTCCCTGGTTGGATTGGGATTAATTTTAATCATTGCATTTATTATTTTCAGAAACTACAGGGCTAAAGTTAAAATCAACAAAATTCTTGACAAGCAAAAAGTTGAAATCGAGAATCTGTTGCTGAATATTTTACCCGAAGAAGTAGCACATGAATTAAAGAGCCAGGGTCATGCAACCCCGAGAAGTTACAAAAGTGTTTCCGTATTGTTTACCGATTTCAAGGGCTTTACCTCTATTGCCAAGGACATGACTCCTGAAGAACTGGTTGCGGAACTGAATGAATTTTTTGTAGCTTTTGATGACATCATTGAACAAAATAACCTGGAAAAA
>CAZPKJ010000129.1:0-8650 GCA_964587075.1 uncultured Flavobacteriaceae bacterium
CAATCCATCGAACTTCGAATGTTTCTTCAGTTTGGCATAACCAACAGGCTGCGAATCGACAAAACATATGAAAAATACATTGGACAAATCCGATAATTGATTATAAACGTTTTCCTCACTGAAAGCCTCATCCAGGTAGGTTTTCATATCTTCGGGTGTACTCACATTTTCAAAAGCTTCAAAAAACGCCTTCCGCCCCAGCGAGGCAACCATGATGCTGTCGGGGGGACTTGCTTTCTTAATGGAAACTAATGAATCCATGAATTGCTTTTTAAAAGGGGTTTTAAAACCATACATCAATAATAGTAATGGCAATGTTAAAATTAGGTTGAATTAATAATATTTTTAATTATTTTTGATAACCGGTTTTTGAAATTTTCAAAAGATATAAAATAACTGGCAAACAAGCAACTATGAATTAAACTCAGGCATCGTAAACACACAGTTTTAAACAAACCGGTGCCCGGCTTATTTTTACTCAGTACCAATTACATGTCGAAAATTATAGTTTTAACCCCGGAAGCGCATCAAATTCTGTTATGATGCCTTTTCGCTTAACCCCATTCCGGAAATGAATAAAATTTGGAAAATTAATCCAGCAGGAAACAGCGATGCCATTGCCTTGCTGGCAAGAGAACTGAATATCCACCCGGTTTTAGCCAGCCTTTTGGTGCAACGCGGCCACGACACATTCGAAAAAGCTAAAATTTTTTTCAGGCCATCACTCGAAATGCTGCATGATCCATTCCTGATGAAAGATATGGACAAGGCCACAGAGAGGATAAACCTGGCTATGGCTCGAAACGAAAAGATATTAATTTACGGTGATTATGATGTGGATGGCACCACGGCTGTAGCACTGCTTTATTCCTATTTGCATAAAAATTATAAGCAGCTCGATTATTACATTCCCGACCGGTATGCCGAAGGTTATGGCATATCAACCAGGGGTATTGACTGGGCCGCTGAAAATGGTTTCAGTTTGATCATTGCCCTCGACTGCGGCATCAAGTCTATCGATAAAATTGCTTATGCCAAATCAAAAAACATTGATTTTATTATTGGCGACCACCATCGTCCCGGTAACGAAATTCCTGATGCCGTAGCAGTGCTGGACCCTAAACGTAACGATTGTGAATACCCGTTCAAGGAACTCTCGGGATGTGGAATAAGTTTCAAACTGGCACTAGCTATTGCACACTCCAATCACTACAACACCGATGAGGTTGTTGAATATCTCGATCTGGTTGCCATCAGCATTGCCGCCGATATTGTACCTATTACTGATGAAAACAGGATTCTCACTTACTTCGGTCTGAAGCGAATCAATGAATCCCCCCGCCCGGGCATAAAAGCAATTATGGAACTTAGCGGGCGCAGCGAAGGACTTACAGTAAACGATGTGGTTTTTACTATTGCACCCCGAATTAATGCTGCCGGAAGGATTGCCAGCGGAAAGCAGGCTGTTCAGTTGCTTATTTCATCCAATGCCGACGATGCCCGTGAGTTTGCCAGACAGGTGGATGAAAAAAACAACACCCGGAAAGGCTTGAATGAATCGATGACACGGGAAGCACTGGCCTTGATTGAAAAGGATGAAAAATTTCAGTCGCGTAAGTCTACCGTACTGTATCAGCCCGGGTGGCACAAGGGAGTGCTGGGTATCGTGGCTTCCAAACTGACCGACGAATTTTACCGTCCAACCATTGTATTGTCAAAATCGAATGGCATGGCTTCGGGTTCGGCCCGCTCGGTTAAAGATTTTGATATTTACAACGCTATTGAATCGTGCAGCGAATTGCTCGATCAGTTTGGCGGCCATATGTACGCAGCGGGTCTTACCCTCAAAGAAGAAAATATTGAAGCTTTCAAGGAGATGTTCGAAGAAGTGGTACAGAATACCATCAAGGACCATATGCTGATCAGGGAAGTTGAAATTGATATTGAAATTGCTTTGCATGAGATAAATTCCTCCTTCTTTAATATCCTTAAACAATTTGCGCCCTTTGGCCCCGGAAATATGGCACCGGTATTTAAGGCTTCGGGAGTTAATGATAAGGGATATGCCAGAATTGTAGGAAACAATCACCTGAAACTAACCTTACTTCAAAACAATAACCGTAGTATTACCTTTAACGGTATCGCTTTTCAGCTGGGAAATTTTCTGAATAAAATTAACAGCCGCAAACCATTTGATGTTTGCTTTCATATTGAAGAAAAAAACTATAACGGCAGGAACAGTTTACAGCTGAATGTAAAAGAAATCCGTTTTGAGAGCTGACGAAAATCTCCTCAGCCCCTTAACGAAACATATCCCTGGCTATAACCAGTTTTTGAATTTCGGATGTTCCTTCACCGATGGTGCAAAGTTTTGAATCGCGGTAAAACTTTTCAACCGGAAAATCTTTTGTGTATCCGTAACCACCAAATATCTGTACCGCTTCAGTGGCCACTTTTACGCAAATTTCGGATGCATAATATTTGGCAAAAGCCGATTGTTTCGACACTTTCTGGTCGCGGTTTTTTAAGTCAGCAGCCTGAAACGTGAGCAATTCAGCGGCCTCAATTTGGGTTGCCATATCGGCAAGCTTAAAACTTATGGCCTGAAACTCACTGATAGGTTTTCCAAACTGTTGCCTTTCTTTCGAATACTTTAAGGCGGCGTCAAAAGCTCCCTTAGCTATGCCCAACGACAGTGCGGCAATTGAAATTCGTCCGCCATCGAGTACTTTCATGGCCTGAATAAAACCTTCGCCAACATTACCCAGTACCTGGCTTTCATGTACCCGGCAATCTTCAAAAATCATTTCAGCGGTTTCGGAAGCACGCATGCCCAGTTTATTTTCTTTTTTACCGCCCCTGAAGCCCGGTGTGCCACGCTCAACTATAAAGGTTGTAATTCCGCGCGAGTCGAGCAGCTCGCCGGTACGTGCCAGCACCACGGCAACATCGCCGCTGATACCGTGCGTAATCCAGTTTTTTGCGCCATTAATGATATAATGATCTCCATCCTTCCGTGCCACACACTGCATCCGCATGGCATCGCTTCCGGTATTGGCTTCGGTAAGTCCCCAGGCTCCGATATGTTTTCCGGAAGCAAGCTGAGGTAAATACTTTTTCTTTTGTTCGTCGTTGCCAAAATGAAGAATATGTCCCGAGCAAAGTGAATTATGTGCTGCAACCGACAAGGCTATTGATCCGCAAACACGACCCAGTTCACTAATGGCTGTAACATACTCGAAATAACCAAGCCCTGCCCCGCCATATGATGTTGGAATGAGTACTCCCATTAAACCCAACTCCCCCAGCTTCCTGAAAACATCAACGGGAAACTCCTGCGATTCGTCCCATTCCATCAGCTTCGGGCGAATATGTTTTGATGCGAAATCGCGGACAGTTTCGGCAATAAGTTTTTGATTTTCGTTTATCTGAAATTCCATATGTTAACCGGGTTTTTTAAAAGGGTAAATGCCCCAACTGAAGGGTTGTTGTGCAGGCGGCAAAATTATTCAAAAGCCATATAAGGAGCAAGTTTATCAATTAACTCACTGTTAACAAGTTCCAGCTTAAGCAGGTCGTTTGGCGACCGAAAGGGGCCATGTTGCTTACGAAATGCTATGATCGATCGTGCTATCTGCTTGCTCAAATAAGGATGCTGAATGGTGTCGGAGTTGATATTGAATTTTCGTATAGCGGTATTATCGAGACTAATAAACTTTTCAATGGTATTATATACTGAAGTGTCGATGGTATAAACTTCCAGCAACTGCCGGGTTTGAACAAAACCACCAAGTGTTTCGCGGTATTTGAATATCATGCGGGCCCTGCCGGGGCCAATCATGGGTAATGTGGCAAGCAAGTTTGTGTCGGCTCCATTGATTTCAACCTGCTGCGTTACCGGTTTTGTTTTTTCAATGATTCTTTTTCCTTCAGGCACAGCAATGCTTATATAAGGCTGTAGTCTGTTGTACATTTCATTTGAAATACAATACATTTTTTGAAGGTCCTGATTTTTGTAATACCTGCCACCCTTGTCCAGGTAATTCCTGATAACAGCAGTTTGTTTTTTGGTTAAACCAAGTTGCAGCCACATGCTGTCGGTTGCGGTATTTGGGTCAAATACAAAAAGCGGGTTATATTTTTTCGGATCATTAAAAGTCCCGGGCCCCGAAAGTTGAATGGAATCGGCTTCGATGCTGCTCACACTGTCGGCGAAAGCCATAAGCTGAACCTGATGCCTTTGAATCGTTTCCCTTTCGGGAGATGAAAAATAGTTAAGCCATAACAATACCCCGCATTGCATAAAAATTATCAGGGCCATAGTGAGCGCCCCGTTTCTTTCGCGGGTGTTGAGGGTAAAATAATCGCGTAAAAATCCTTTAATCCAATCGTAGAGCATGAAAAAATAAAAAAAACTGAAGTTCAAAAAAGAATAAATCAGCGTAACCGATTGTTCAAATAAAAATCTGCTGCCGGCAACTATCGTTTAGTTGCTGCGGTCGTCGTTATCGGTATAGGAGTCGGGTTCGGGTTTAGGTGGCGCTGTGAGTACCCTGTAAAAAAAGTACGCGGTTGCCAAAGTTACCAGAACCTGCACGGTTACCATAATAATTAATGCCAGTGAATTCATGAATTGGTTCCTCCTTCCTTAAGCCTTCGCTGATAGGCAGTATACACTAAAATGGCAATCATCGAAAACAGGCCAAGCAACATGAGTCGTGCAAAGTTAATATAATCTTTACGGTCTTCGAGAATGGCCCTTTGCAACGGGTCGGCTGTTGCTGCAATTTGTTCCTTCAGGCCCGCCTGACCAAGTTGTTTAATGATGGAAGTATTATCGAGAACCCAGCCATTTGAGAATGCGGCCACCCAATCATTGTTGAGAGGTGTAATAAGAGAACCTAAAAATACAAACAATAACAAAAAGGGAGTTATCCATTTTATGATAAAGCGGTAAATCCCGGGAACGGTAATATCGCCGCCATGATTTATTTCGCGCCAGCCCTTATCCATTCCAAAGATCCAGGCGAAAAGGATGGTTTCGGCTAATGCAAATACAACCAGCGACACGGTTCCTGCCCAGTAATCATACTCATCAAATACGCCCTGCTGATAAAAGAATACTGTGGGTAATCCCATAGCAAGCACGATTAACCCGAACGACCAGGCACCTTTCTTCTGGTCCCAGTTAAACTCATCCCGCATAAAACCTATCCAGGGTGTACCCATGGCCAGCGATGAGGTGATTCCTGCGAAGAACAATAATCCGAACCACATCACACCTGCCAGCACCGACAAGGTTGGGCCCCATTGTTCGAAAAGATAAGGCATCGTTTGAAAGGCCATTCCAAATCCGGCATTTTCCTTAAGCCAGTCAACACCTAAATATCCTGCTGCAATAGGAATTACAATTAAGCTGCCAAGCACCACTTCAACAAATTCATTCATAAAGCCTGCCGAAACGGCATTGAGGGCAATATCGTCACGCGATTTTACATAAGAAGCATAACACTGAATGGTACCCATACCCACCGATAAGGTAAAGAATATCTGTCCAGCGGCAGCGAGCCATACCTTAGGGTTCGAAAGGGTATCGAACTGAGGTGTCCACAGAAAATTCAATCCCTCCCATGCGCTGGCATCGGGATGTTCGTCGGTGGCACCACTGGTACCGAGGGTAAGTCCTTTAAATGCCAGGAATATTCCAAAGATTATAAGCAATGGCATACCAATTTTGGCAGCCCGTTCAACACCTTGGAGTCCCCTTGATAATATGTAGGTATTTAAAAGCAGGCAAAAAACATAAAAGATAACAGCCTCATAAGGAATTCCGGTTGTTGAATGGCCAATATCGATGTAGCTGGTAAAAAAGGCGGCTACTTCACTTTGTTTAAGGTCGTTAAATGTTCCGCCAATAGAGTGGAACACATAGGCCATAGTCCAGCTTTCGATGTAACAGTAATAAGCGGCTACCGCAATGTTGGTAAAAATTCCAAACACACCCATGTACTTCCAAAAGCGGCGTTTGTCCATGGCGTCCAGTATGAAGGGTGTTGAATGGTGCCCTTTCCTTCCTCCAAAACGTCCGGTCGACCACTCTATCCACAACAGTGGTATACCCATTAAGAGGAAACACACCAGGTATGGTATAATGAATGCACCGCCTCCGTTTTGCACTGCCTGCACGGGGAATCGCAAAAAGTTACCCAGTCCTACAGCATTCCCTGCCATGGCTAATATAAGCCCTACCCTCGAACCCCATGAATCTTTACTGATCATACACGATGTGTTTTTTGGATGCTATTCGGCAATAATGCAAATAATAATTCAATTGAACAAATAGTAAAAGTGGCCAAATGATGTTAAAAAAGCTGCACCGGTGAAATTCCGGTGCAGCTGGGTGATGTTTACAGGTTCTGTTTTACTCAATAATTAAAAACTCAACGCGCCTGTTTTTCGCTCTTCCCTCGGCGGTGGTATTGGGTGCAACAGGCTTATCTTTACCATATCCTTTGGCTGTTATACGGCCTGTTTCAACGCCCTTGCTTTCGAGATATGTTTTAGCCGCATCGGCCCGTTTTTGCGAGAGTGATTTATTCAGAGCAGCCGACCCGGTATTGTCGGTGTGTCCGTCAATCTGAAGTTTAAAGGTTGGCTTTTTCTTCATCAGGCCCGCAAGTTCATCCAGCGATTCAAAACTGGTTTCTTTAATTACAGCTTTACCGGTTTCAAACTGAAGGTTCGAAAATACTTTATTGATAATTTCCTGTTCTTCGGCGGTAAGCTGTACTTTGACTGGTTCAACCTTAACAGGTGCCTGTAATACTTTTACCGGACAGCCTTTATTCGACAATGGTCCTACGTCAAACGGACACTCGTCCTGGGGATCAGGCAATCCGTCGCCATCGGTATCAGGACAACCTTTATATTCGGCCATACCTTTAGCGGTAGGGCAATCATCCTGCGGGTCAGGAATACCATCCTCATCGGTATCGGGGCAACCTTTATAAAGCGCTAAACCATAAACCGACGGGCAATCATCTTCTTTATCCTGTATGCCATCGCCATCGGTATCGGGGCAACCCTTAAACTGGGCAATACCCGCAACATCGGGACAATCGTCTTCGGCATCCGTAATTCCATCGCCGTCCTTGTCAGGACAACCTCCCAGTGCTACCAGTCCGGGAACATCGGGACATTTATCGGTTGCATCGGGTACATCGTCATTATCGCGGTCGGGACAACCCTCAAACTTTAACACACCGGCAATTTCGCGGCATTTATCCATTTTGTCCGAAACCCTGTCACCATCATAATCGCGGATACGCTCTTTATTAATAGAGAACTTAAGTCCGGCATAAACATCCATACCGTTCAAATCACCCAATCCCAACAAGTTGCCAACCCGGTCACTGCCCAGGAAGAAACTGGCAAAACGGAATGCCAATCCAACCCGGCTGATTTTCCCTGTGTAATTATAATAGGAAATCGGTACACTCACATCAAACCAGCGTGTTTCGTAACGTGGAATCAGAGCCAGGGTACTGGGCCGGTCGACCCCGGTTTCTTTTTGTTTGAATCCGTGTATATAGGTAGCATTTACATAAAACTTCTTATAGGCGTTCCAGTCGGCCTGGATACTTAATGCCATTGGAAGCTTCATTTTGAAATTGTCGGTCCGGTATGATGCCGAAGAGTCGCCATTATAAAAAATACCACTGTACGACTGGTCGAAATCCCAGTTGTTGTCGTATTCATCGGTGTTCCAGTTCGGATAAAAACCACTGGTTGTTTCGAGATGGAATGTTGCCGAACTGTCTTTGAATTTAATAGTACCGAAATCAAGCAGTGCCACACCCAGTCTTAATTTATAGCGGTTAACGGTTGGGTCTGTATGTTGTTTGCCGTCCATTTCATACTTCCAAACAGCCGGATCCTTGAGGAAATCATAGGTAAACCCGATATCGAAACCTATTCCGTTACCGCTCGAAAGATCACCGAATCCGCCAAAATCATCAAACTTATTATAGCTTGTACGGCCATAATCGATTGATGACAGCGCGGCTCCGTTACCAAAAACCATATCGGAATCATTCAATATGTTGTAATACACATCAGCATTTCTGGCGTAAGCGCCTGCCACACCTTGTAAAAATTTCACGGTGAGACCACCGGTTAACGCGCCTTTATCACTTTCACTCAGAGTGGTTGCATACGACAAACCATACTCCATCCATCCGAGAATATTCAGTTCAAAATCTTTTCCAAGGAAAAACTGGGCATGAAGAGGATCGTAGCCAAAGCCTTCATAAGCATATTTGCCAATGTGGCCCTGTACATTTTGCGCCGAAACCCCAAGACGGAATTGTGAGGTAAGCGCGATGGCATGTTTGTTTTTGATATTAAACATCACACCGGGGCCCATAATGTTCATCGCCGCTGAGGCGTTGTATTTTTTATCGGGATTGTTGAATTCAAATTCATCGATATACTCTTTATCATCGAACTTGTTCAGGATATTCTTGATCCCGAAGAATTTTAGTTTATCCTTGGGAAGGAACACGAAATCATTTTCGATTGTTGCTCCTACTCCTATAAGATTAACATCAATATCAATCCTCGAATTCATGATTGATGCGGGATTGATGGC
>CAZPKJ010000130.1:0-8645 GCA_964587075.1 uncultured Flavobacteriaceae bacterium
TGAGCTTTATTCGAATACCCAAACAGCACCGAATTGTTAACCTCACCTCCAACCTTGCAATGGGGACCTATAGTTGTAGCCCCGTATATTTTTGCACCCATTTTAATGGTGGCATGCTCACACAGTGCCAGAGGGCCCCGGATGAGGCTGCCCTCCATGATTTCGGCATTTTTTCCAATATAAACAGGGCCATCAGAAGCGTTGATAACCGAGTGTTCAACAACGGCCCCCTCTTCAATAAAAATGTTTTCGGGCGATGTAACGCGGTTGGTCGAACTTAACGGTTTTGATTTCCGGTTCGCTTTCACTAAATCAAACTGCGTTTTAATCAGTTCTCCGTTCATGGAAAAAATGTCCCAAATATTCTTAACAATGGTAATTTTTCCCGGGTATTCAATATCGGTATACCTGCCATAAGGTGAAGCGGGGTCGGGCCAGCCTTCGGCAAATGCGGCCAGGGGAACACCATTTTGTACCAAACGCTGACCGAGCATCAGGTTTCGGGCTGCATCCAGAAAATTATGATCGGGAACCAGTGCTCCGTTGATGAACAGGTTCTCTTTTTCTTTCCATACCGGGAACTTCTTCGAAAGATAGTCTTCGGTGAAATAGGAGGTAGGTTGCTCAAGCAACAACTCCCAGTGTTGTTTCAGCGTGAGCAGTCCAATCCTGATATCGGCAACAGGCCGCGTAAAGGTAAAAGGCAGCAGGTTTTTCCGGTTATAATCAAACAAAACAGTATTGGTCATCGAATCGGAAGATATGTAACGCATTGCTTAAATAAGAATACAAATTTACGACTAAAAAAAAAGTCCCGTTAAGGGACCTTTAAAAAGTTGTTGCAAACAGCTTATTCAGAAGCGTTGCTGCTTTTTGGAGTATGCTTCTTGTAACGGCTGCGGAATTTGTCGACACGCCCTGCTGTATCCACCAGTTTCATTTTACCGGTATAAAAGGGGTGCGACATATGAGAAATTTCAAGCTTCACCAAAGGATATTCATTGCCATCTTCCCAGGTGATAGTTTCTTTAGTTTCGATGGTTGAACGGGAAAGGAAGGCGTAATCGCAGGAAATATCCTTAAACACAACCATCCGGTAATTCTTGGGGTGTAAATCCTTTTTCATGTTTCTTAAACTCTTTTTTTCAAACGGGATGCAAAGATAAGGTAATTGGCGCAAAAGTAAAAAAAATAGTACATTATTTTATTGACGGGCCTGTCAGGTTGATCAGAGCTCTGTTTATCAGCGGTTAACACAATAAAACTTTGAAAACGGGGTTTACTCTTTGTGATTATCTTTGCCCCTCACAGGCTCAACATGCGATATACTACAGAGGTTATTTTCATAATGTTCTTCATCCTGCTGGCATCATCGTGCCGAAAAGATGAGGTTTTGACCGACAGTTCGGCCCGGTTGGAATTTTCGCTGGATACGGTGATGTTCGACACCGTATTTACATCTTTGGGTTCAACGACCAGGCAACTCAAGATTTATAACCGTAACAACCGGCCCCTCAAAATCTCGAGCGTCAGGCTGGCAGGAGGGGCACCTTCCACATTCAGACTGAACCTTGATGGCATTTCGGGCAAGTCGTTCAGCAATGTGGAAATTCCCGGGAAGGACAGCCTGTTCATGTTTATAGAAGTTACAGTAGATCCTACAAGCCAGCTGACACCCTTTATTTTTCAGGATTCGGTGATTTTTGAGACCAACGGCAACATTCAGGATGTTGACCTGGTGGCCTTCGGCCAGAATGCCAATTTCATTATTGCCGACCAGGTAATCCGTGCCGGCAATTCGTTTATAAAATATGCCCTGCTCGATACCAATCTGAATGCTACCATTACCTGGAACAATACACTGCCTTATGTGATTTGGGGTGGTTACGCGGTTGTTGATTCAACCCAGACATTGCTGGTTCAGCCGGGCACTAAGGTGTATTTTGCCAACAACTCCGGAATATGGGTTTACCGTTACGGCACCATTAAAGTACAGGGGACACTGAACGACCCTGCTATATTTCAGGGTATCAGGCGCGAGTCGTACTACCAGAAAATTGCCGGGCAATGGGACCGCATATGGATCAATGAGGGAAGTACCGGAAATGAATTTAACTACGCCGAAATCAGGAACGGATTCATAGGAATTCAGGCCGAATCGCTCCTGGATACCACACCCGCCAAAAACCTCAAAATAAATAACACCATTATTTACAACATGAGTGGTTTCGGTATCTTTTCGAGGTACTACAACATGCAGGTAAATAATTCGGTGATTGTAAGGAGCGGACAGTATGCCGTTGCCCTTACACAGGGTGGTGGTTATGAGTTTCGTCACAGTACTATTGCCAATTACTGGAACAGCGGGCAGCGGAGTACCCCGTCGCTTTATATGAACGATTACGCGCTCGATCAGAATGAAAACACATATCATTACCCGTTATACAAAGCCGACTTTTACAATTGTATTTTGTGGGGGAATAACGACGAGGAGCTGGAAATTGATTATGAATACGGGCCCCAGTTGCATAATTTCAGGAACCTGATAATAAAAACCGAACTGGATGTATCAGGGCCACAATTCAGCAATATCCTTAAAAATGTAAATCCGTTATTTGTGAGTTTCCAGGACGACGACTACCAGCTGACCCCTGTTTCGCCGGCTATTGACGAGGGGGATTCGCAGTGGCTCAACAACGATACTCAAAACGATATCAAGGGCTTCAGCAGGGGCAGTTCACCCGATTTGGGTGCCTACGAATTTCAGTGATTACCCGGTTGGAAGCTTTTTCAGTTTTTTGAAATGATTTCGGTTAAAAACCGCATCGTATCCAAACCATCGGCATAATCGCTAACCATTGGAAATTGAGCCTGCCCGGGAGGCACCGGGCCATTTTTACTCACCACACATTGTATGTTTTCGGCTTCGGATTCTAATTTCACATCCACATCCCCGATATCCTTGTATGTTTCGTAGAACAGTACGCCAACAGGCGACGACAAAGCTGTTTCGGGCAGAAGAATGATAAAATTGTTAGTTAAAAATTCCTGCTTGTTTAACAGGTACAATGCCTGGTGATAATCGAAGTTATTCATGTATTTGGTATGCTGCATCACTTCTCCGTATGCAACAATGTTTTGAAAAAAATCATCAAACACATATCCTTCGGGCACATACAACTTCGATACATTCCGGCAACCCAGTCCGTAGTAGGTGAATATGTCACGCCCGAGCAACAGGAAGTCATATTCATTTTCGGAGCCCGTGATAACCGCCACTGAGTTGCGGTTTTTGCGGAAGATATGTGGTAAATGACCGAAGTAATAATCAAAGTAGCGGCTTGTGTTGTTACTTCCAGTGGCAATGATAGCGTCAGCTTTTTTGATTTCCCCGGTAAAATCGATAAGAGTTTCGCCCTCCGGCAAAAAGGAGTGAAACAGGTTTGAAACAAAGGGTAATAAATACTGATCGGAGCCTGACATTTTGGCTATCAGCCGGTTGCCCGATAAAGTTACGCACAACATATCATGAAATCCTGCCATGGGAATATTGCCTGCCATTATAACCCCTACATGTTCAGGCTTTGGGCAGAAGGGATATTTTTCGGCCCAGGCCCGAAGTTGCACACTCTCAAGCATTCTGGCAACACCATCGAAAGCGGTAAGGCAGGCACTGCGGGTAAACCATGGGTTGTGGATGGTCGCACGTGAGATGGCAGATTCAAATGGGTCTTTCCAGGAACTTTGACCACCGGTCACAAGGTTATGCAACACCTCACCGGTTTCAATCCAGCTGTTTAGGATGGCTTCACGCGACATTCAAACGGGGTTTATGGATATGAAAACAAAAAATCCTTTATATTTGTCTTCAAAATTAAAACTAAAAGTAAGATTTATGGCTATTAAGATCACTGATGAATGTATCAATTGCGGGGCCTGTGAACCTGAATGCCCCAATAATGCTATTTATGAGGGTGGGGCCGAATGGAGATTTTCTGACGGAACCAGTATTTCAGGGATGTTCAAGCGCATGGATGGAAGCGAGGTGGATGCCAATGCTCCACAACCACCGGTGTCGATGGATTTATATTACATAGTGTCTGACAAATGCACTGAATGTGTAGGATTCCATGATGAACCACAATGTGCAGCTGTTTGTCCGGTCGACTGCTGTGTTGACGATGAAAACGTCCGGGAAAGCAAAGAGGCCCTTCTTGAGAAAAAAGGAAGAATGCATTTATAGAATCAATTCCAGAGCATTAATCCGTTTCGCTGCCGGTGGAACGGATTTTTTTTAATCATTTCAACAGTAAATGAGTTTTTTAATCAAACCTGTCTGGCTCATGCCAACATGTGAAATAAAACATCCGATCCGGCCGTTGAATATCCGGGATGAACAAAAAAAATCTGCCTCAGGCATGTTATACTTTTACCGTATAGTTACTTTATCGGCCATTGTTTATTTTTTACTTTCTGGTGTTCCTTTATTCAGTCAGTCGGCCGTTTTACCGGAATTGCAAAAAAAGGAACTTGAACTTAGAGTATACACCGACAGCATTACCAAAGGTTCGAGTGCGACGGTTCGGGAATCGGCACTGGCCGCGTTTAACCCGCTATTTTTTGATTTACTGAATGATCCCCGCTCGTTTCATTACCCGTTCGATTCTTTAAAAACTGTTTCCATGATTACCGCATCCGACGGCAGAATGAGAATTTATACCTGGATGATCCGGTCATTACAGGATGGTACATACCGCTATTTTGGCGTTGTGCAGCAAAAGGATGAGAAGAACAATACAATAAGGCGTACCGGTCTCACCGAAATGAAGATGGAAAATGATACCGCTGAGCAGCTGGAGCTCCTTCCTGACGCCTGGTATGGAGCTATCTATTATGAAGTCATAGCAAAACGAATTAATAAACAAAACTATTATTTCCTTTTGGGCTGGCATGGCAACGACCGGTATACTACCCGTAAAGTGATTGATGTTATGCATATCGATCAATGGAATAATATTAATTTTGGGGCACCTTTGTTTCGTTACGACGATAAAACCGTAAAACACCGCATAGTGTTCGAATACAGTGCCGACGCGGTGATGACACTCAGATATGTCAGGAAAAAGAAAGCCATTGTATTTGATCATTTGTCACCGGTAAACGCGTCGGCTAAAGGGCAGTATCGTTATTATGGTCCCGACTTCACACATGATGGATTCTTTTTCAAGCGCGGCATGTTTATTTACAGAAAGCACCTCGATTTGCGAAATGAGAAGTAAATTTGTATTTTCTGCGGAGTTGTATGTATAGGTAATTACTTTATTGTGTTAAGTTCACATTATTTAAATATTCAAAAATGACAAAACATAATTTTGGTGCGGGGCCCGGTATATTGCCGCGTGCAGCTATTGAAAATTCAGCTGCAGCGGTACTGAATCTGAATGGTTCAGGTTTATCATTGCTCGAAATATCGCACCGCAGCAAAGAATTTGAAGCCATTATTTCGAAAGCACGCTCCCTGGTGAAGGAATTGCTGAATGTGCCGGATAATTATTCTATACTTTTTCTTCAGGGTGGTGCCAGTACACAGTTTGCCATGGTACCCATGAACCTGTTGCCTCCGGGCGGAAAAGCTGCCTATATCGACAGCGGTGTATGGGCCAGTAAGGCGATTAAAGAAGTGAAGCTGCATGGTGAAGCTGTAGTCATTGCATCATCGAAAGATAAAAACTATTCCTATATACCCAAAGGTTATACTATTCCTTCAGACGTTGCCTACCTGCACATCACTTCAAATAACACCATCTATGGGACGCAAATGACCGAATTTCCCGAATCGCCTGTTCCGGTTGTATGTGATATGTCGAGTGATATTTTCAGCCGTCCGGTTGACGTTTCAAAGTTTGACTTAATTTATGCCGGTGCCCAGAAGAACATGGGACCCGCAGGTACAACGCTTGTGATTATCAAAAACGGTATTGCAGGCAAATCGGGGAGAGTCATACCTACCATGTTTAATTACCAAACGCATATTGATGGTGAATCGCTGTACAACACCCCACCGGTGTTTCCCATTTATGTTTGTATGGAAACATTGGCCTGGCTTAAAGAAGCCGGAGGCGTAAGGGCCATCGCTGAAGTCAATCACGAAAAAGCGGCGTTGTTGTACGACGAAATCGACCGCAATGTTATGTTTGAAGGCACCGTAAATAAAGAGGACCGGTCAAAGATGAATGCTTGTTTCCTTATGAAGGACTCCGGCAGAACGGATGAGTTTATGCAGGTGCTCAAAGACAACGGTGTCGTTGGTCTGAAGGGACACCGTTCGGTGGGTGGATTCCGCGCAAGCATGTACAATGCGCTTCCCTTAGAGAGCGTTGAGTTTTTGGTTTCACTGATGAGAAACTTCAAATAAAATCAGATAATAATTATTAACCTTGATATTCACCAGCCAATGATTCGGATATTAGCAAATGATGGAATTGATGATGCGGGTAAAAAGATCTTTCTCGATGCCGGCTTTGAAGTGGTCACTGAAAAGATTCCGCAGGATCAACTGATCGGGAAACTTGCTGCGTATGACGGTATCCTGGTACGAAGTGCCACTCAGGTCAGAAAAGACCTTATCGATGCATGTCCGGGGTTAAAATTGATCGGAAGGGCGGGTGTTGGCATGGACAATATCGATGTTACCTATGCCCGAGAAAAGGGATTGCATGTGGTGAATACACCCGAAGCAAGCAGTCAGTCGGTAGCTGAACTGGTTTTTGCGGGTATGTTCAACATGAGCAGGATGTTGTATGATGCCAACCGGCAAATGCCATCCTGCGAAAGCAAAGAACAATTCGCTGCACTGAAGAAAAAGTATTCGGGTGGCATTGAGCTTAAAGGAAAAACCCTTGGAATAATTGGTTTTGGAAAGATCGGACAAACGGTGGCACGCATGGCTTTAGGCATTGGAATGAAAGTGATGCCTTTTAAACTGCATGCCGCGGATGTAAAAATTGAAATTGATTTTTTTAAAACACACAGTAATGCATCGCTCATGGTAACCATGAAATGCGTACCTTTTGAGGAGTTGTTAAGTCAGAGCGATTTTATAACCCTGCATGTTCCATTTCCCAAAGGAGCCAAACCGGTTCTTGCGGCTGCCGAATTCGGTTTGATGAAGCAAGGAGTTTGTATCATCAATACTGCCAGAGGAGGAGCCGTATCGGAATCAGATTTACTGGATGCATTGAACTCGGGAAAAGTTGCCTGTGCGGCACTGGATGTATTCGAAGGTGAGCCGGTAATCCGTAAAGAACTTCGCGAACATCCCAATGTTTCGCTAACACCCCATATAGGCGGGTCAACCCGTGAAGCACAGGAACGGATCGGGATTGAACTGGCAACAAAGGTGGTTGGTTTGATGGGAGGAAAGTGAGGGGTAATGTTAAATGTTAAATGCTAAATTTTAAATGTTAAATGCTAAATTTTAAATGTTAAATGAGCAAGTAAATATTTCTCAATTTTTAATTTATAATTCTTAATTTATAATTTTTTTAAGTATGGCCATACTAAAACCATTTAAAGGCATCAGGCCTGATAAAGCAAATGTAAAGCAGGTTGCATCGAAACCGTATGATGTGCTCAATGAGAAAGAAGCAAGAGCTGAATGCGAGGGCAACCCGAATTCCTTTTATCATGTTATTAAGCCGGAGATTGATTTCCCTGATGATTTTGATCACTATGCTCCTGATGTTTATTTGAAGGGCAAAGAAAATTTTGACAGGATGGTTAAGGATGGAATTTTCTCTCAGGATAAGAGCGATTGTTTATACATTTACCAGCAAACCATGAACGGCCGGAAACAGAATGGCATTGTTGGCTGCGCCTCCATTGATGATTATTTCAATGACGTAATTAAAAAACATGAGTTAACCCGTCCCGATAAGGAAGAGGACCGTAAAAATCATATTCGCGCAAGCCGTTTGAACTATGAGCCTGTATTTTTTGCTTATCCCAAAGTTACGGCGCTCGACACCATTGTGAATACCATTATAAAGGCTGCCCCTGAATATGATTTCGTTACAGATGATGGCATCGGACATACTTTCTGGGTGATAAACGATGCCGAAGCTATCCGGTTTATTTGCGATGAATTTGCCAAGCTGCCGGCTACGTATGTTGCCGACGGTCATCACCGGACCGCTGCTGCCGCACTGGTAGGGCAGGAGATGAGGAAAGCAAATAAAAACCACTCAGGAGATGAGGAGTACAATTATTTTCTGGCAGTCCATTTCCCCGACGATCAGCTCGCCATTATGGATTATAATCGTGTGGTTAAGGATTTGAATGGATACTCACAGGAAAAATTTATAGAAGCGTTACGAAAAAATTTTAACGTCAGCGTTGCAGGTCCCGATGAATACCGGCCCGACAAATTGCATAATTTCGGTATGTACCTTGGCGGGATGTGGTATTCGCTTACGGCTAAAGAAGGTACCTATGATGACAATGACCCTATCGGTGTACTGGATGTAACCATATTGTCGAATCAGATTTTAGAACCTGTACTTAATATTAAGGATTTACGTACCGACAAGCGTATTGAATTTGTAGGAGGATTACGCGGACTGGGTGAGCTCAGGCGACGGGTCGAC
>CAZPKJ010000131.1:0-6876 GCA_964587075.1 uncultured Flavobacteriaceae bacterium
ACGGTAATTGATAATGAAATGTATGTAGCATCACCATTTACCATTGAGGTTGTGCTGAAGGACTCATCCATTTACAACAAACCATTCTTTGTAGAATTTAAAAACAATACAACTTTTACGTTACGCTATACTTACCGGGGTGAAAAAACCGAAAACCCCGATTTTAAAGTGAATCAGTGGATCAAACTTCCCTTTGCCGATATCCGGTTACAGATCAGGGATTATGAAAATATTTCGACTCAGCAAAAGGAATTTGATCAAAATGCATACTACTTTACTATTAATTACCCGCAGCAGGTAATTAACCGGATCGTTCGCGACCTTGTGGTTACTCCTCTCAATCCTGAAGCGAAAACGGTAGTGATCCGGTTAAAGGATAAAAACTCAAGTAAAGCAGCCGATATCGTTAATAATATTGCTGAAGAGTTTAATTTGTATGATGTTGAACGAAGCAGCGAGGCGGCTAATAATATCTTGAATTTTATCGACACTACTTTGTTTCAGGTTAATCTTACACTGAGCGAATCGGAGGATAATCTTGAAAGCTTCAAACGCGAAAACAGGCTTGTAGATCCTACCAATTTGCTGATGACCCTTTCGGGAAAACTGACGGTGCTGGAAGATGAACGAAATGAGATCCTCTTCAGGTTGATGTCGACCGAAAAACTAAAGAAAGAAATTGAAACGAATAACGAGGTGAATAATTTTTTGGTTCAGCTCAGCGGCTTGCAGGAAAATAACCAGCTGGCCGCCGAAATAGCTAACCTGCAGCGGCTCGTAACTGAAAGAGATCAGCTTTTACTGCAATCGACGGAGGAAACAGAAATTTACAAATCTTATTCTCAAAAAATCAATAATCAAAAAAATCTCTTACTCAATATTATAAAGAATGAGGAAGAGAACAGGCGTGACCGGTTAAAAAATATTGATTCTCTCATTGCCGAAAACGACAGTAAGTTTGGCATGTTGCCTCAAAAGCAGGCTGAATACGGCCGGTTGTCGAGGATGTATGCCATCAATGAAAAGTTTTATGCCCTGCTACTCGAAAAAAAGGCTGAATTCTCTATCACGCGTGCCGGTTACGTGCCCAAAAATATCATACTGGAAAAAGCTGTACCCTCCGCCTCCCCTATCTCTCCGAACCGGCCCCTCATTATCAGCAGCTGTTTAATCGTTGGCTTTGTTTTAAGCTTCCTGCTTATTGTTGTACGGTACCTGCTGTATGATGAAATCGGATCATTGGAGGATATTGAACCATACACCGATGCTTCATTGCTTGGAATTGTTCCTAAGTACAAAAGGGAGATTCCTATTTCGCAATTGCTTGTAGACAAAAACCCGAAATCAATCATCGCGGAAGCATTTCGTTCCATTCGTACCAACCTGCAGTTTATTTCGAGCGAAGAAGGTGCAAAAATGATTGCCGTTACTTCAACCATCTCAGGAGAAGGTAAAACTTTTAACGCCATCAACCTGGGTGGAGTAATTGCTTTTTCAGGGAAAAAAGTAATCATTCTTGACCTTGACATGCGTAAGCCCAAGATCCACCTCGGATTCAATGTGGAAAATAATAAGGGGGTAAGTACTATTTTGATTTCAAAAAACACCATTGAAGAATCCATCAATCACAGTAGCCTCGAAAACCTCGATTTCATTACCGCGGGTCCCATTCCTCCCAATCCTTCCGAATTAATCATCAGTACACGGATGGATGAATTTATTGAGTACCTGAAAGGAAAGTATGACGTAATTATTTGTGATACCCCTCCGGTTGGAATTGTCAGTGATGGAATTCCGGTAATCAAAAGAGCCGATTACCCATTGTATATCCTCAGGGCAAATTACTCGCGTAAAATTTTCATAAATAACATCAATAAGCTGATGGTCGAAAGTAAAGTAAGCAAGCTTTCGCTGATATTAAACGGAGTGGACCTGTCGAAACTGAAGTATGGCTATGGTTATAATTACAGCTACGGATACGGATATGGTTACGGATACGGATATGGGTATGGTTACTACGAGGAAGACCTTAAAGATCCGAGCATGCTTGACAAACTGAAGGGCTTGTTTATGAAGTCGGGTAAAAGCAACGATTGAGTGACTGGTGATGAAAGTAACAAGTATATTTCTTGAAGGGGCATTACTCATAGAACCTGCTGTATTTAACGATAGCCGTGGTTATTTTTTTGAATCCTACAATCAGACTCAGTTTTCAAAGGCGGGCATACCCGGTTTATTTGTCCAGGACAATCAATCCTTATCCTCAAAACATGTGCTCAGAGGGCTTCATTTTCAAAAAGCACCTTACGAACAGGGTAAACTGGTGAGGGTTATTTCAGGGGAGGTGCTTGACGTTATTGTAGATATAAGGCCCGGTTCGGCTACTTATGGTCAAAACTATACGGTAAAGCTGAGCGGTTCCAACAACCTGATGTTATGGATCCCTCCGGGCTTTGCTCACGGGTTCCTCGCCCTCCAAGACAATTCAGTATTTGTTTACAAATGCACACAGGTATATCATAAAGAGTCGGAGTCGGGTATTATTTGGAATGACCCTGAACTGGCCATAGATTGGGGCTTAACCACTCCCATAGTATCCGAAAAGGATAGTTTATTGCCATTATTTAGTGAATTATAGTGAATTGAATCACTTTATTTCATTAAGTTTGCCACATAGATGTTTGAATTTTAATGTATTTACATGAATAAACTGTTACAGGAAAATTATCATCTGGTTATCTATTTCACTTTTTTTCTTAGTTCCATTGTATTCGCTTTTTTAATGAATAACCTGTTTCTGCGTTTTTTTAAAACGCTTGGTATTCGTAATAACCAGGATGGTACCATCATTCGCTGGGGTGCATTGTCGAAGCCAGCCGTTGGAGGTATTTCTTTTTATATCCTTTTCCTATTATCCGTTGCCTGTTATTCGGTATTCTTTAGTCCGAGCCAGGTATTTTACAATACCAAGTTTATCGGTCTTCTTTTATCGATGGCACTTGGATTTATTGTTGGCCTTGCCGACGATGCCTACGATACCAAACCTTTATTGAAGTTTTTTATACAGTTGTCGTGTGGCGGCGTAATGTTTGCCTCAGGAATTCAAATCACGCTTTTCAACAGTGAAGTACTGAATTTGCTGTTGACCATGTTTTGGGTAGTTGGAATAATGAATTCCATTAATATGCTCGATAACATGGATGGAATCACATCAATAGTTTCTATCGGAATTGTATCGTGCGCCATGTTAATCATTCTCATGAACCGCGATTTTGAAAACATGCACCTGATTATACTCGTAGGTATCCTGGCGGCCCTGATAAGCTTTCTTTACTTCAACTGGAACCCTTCCAGGATGTATATGGGCGATACCGGAAGCCAGTTCTTAGGTGCCTTTCTGGCAGCCATAGGGATTTTGTATCTGTGGAACGACCACTATTCCAGCACCGGAGTGGTAGCATCAAGGCAGTTTATTATCGCCCTCATGTGCTTTATCCTTCCGGTTGTTGATACCACCGTTGTTGTTACGAACCGCCTTCTTGCAGGAAGATCGCCATTTGTTGGTGGCAAAGACCATACTACGCACAGCCTGGCATACCTGGGCCTCAGCGACCGGCAGGTTGCTATCGTATTTCTTGCCCTGGCGTTTGTTTCGGTGGCCTGTATATACATAATTGAGTTATTCATTCCTCAGTGGGAACATTTTTATACCATCATTTTCCTTGCTTATTTCATCACATTGATCATTTTCTTTTTTTATACAACCCGTAAAGCGGCTGAATTAAAAAACAGTACATCGTCGCATGTACTTACCTCGGTGAAATAGCGGATTAACTCAATTGTATTTACCGGTAAACAAGTTTTTAAAGCTGATTTTAAAATTATAATTATCTTTCAGGATAACTATGAATTTTGAGTTAACATCTGAATTTAAACCAACCGGTGATCAGCCTGACGCAATCGGGCAGCTGGTAAGGGGCATTACCGAAGGTGAACACGCACAGGTATTGCTTGGTGTAACCGGTTCGGGAAAGACGTTTACTGTGGCCAATGTGATTGCTCAAACCGGCAGACCCACACTCGTGTTAAGTCACAATAAAACACTGGCTGCCCAGCTTTACGGTGAGTTCAAACAATTTTTTCCGCAAAATGCCGTCGAGTTTTTTGTTTCCTATTATGATTATTATCAACCCGAAGCTTACCTGCCTACCTCCAACACCTACATTGAAAAAGATTTATCTATAAACGAGGAAATCGAAAAACTTCGATTGAGTACCACCTCTTCGCTCCTTTCGGGAAGACGCGATATCATAGTGGTTTCGTCAGTTTCTTGCATTTATGGTATTGGTAACCCTGCCGATTTTACGCATTCTATTGTGCGGCTTAACAAAGGTTTGAAGGTTGCCAGGAACCAGGTTTTACACCAATTGGTACAGGCGCTATATTCGAGGTCGGCAGCCGACTTTAAAAGGGGTACCTTCAGGGTAAAAGGCGATACGGTTGATGTTTTTCTCGCTTACGCGGATATCGCCTATCGTATTGTATTTTTTGGAGACGAGATTGAAGAACTGCTGACTGTTGACCCGGTAACGGGTCGCAAGATGGATTCGCATGAACACCTGGCTATTTTTCCTGCCAACATTTTTGTAACCAATCCCGAAAGGCAGCTGAAAGCCATATTCGAAATACAGGAAGATCTGGTTAAACAGATTGAATATTTTAAAACCACAGGCCGTACTCTGGAAGCGAAACGTCTTGAAGACCGGGTTACATTCGACCTTGAAATGATTCGTGAACTGGGATACTGTTCAGGAATTGAGAATTATTCGCGTTATTTTGACGGTCGTGCCCAGGGTACCAGACCATTTTGCCTGCTCGATTATTTTCCCGATGACTTTTTGATGGTAATTGATGAAAGTCATGTAACCATTCCCCAAATCCGGGCTATGTACGGGGGTGACCGATCGCGTAAAAACAACCTGGTTGAATATGGTTTCCGTTTGCCATCGGCTATGGATAACCGGCCATTAAAGTTTGAAGAATTCACAACACTGCTCAACCAGGTCATCTACGTAAGTGCCACCCCGGCCGATTACGAAATTGCCGAAAGTGAGGGCGTAATAGTTGAACAGGTAATAAGGCCCACCGGGTTACTGGATCCGGTTATTGAAGTAAGGCCCTGCCAGAACCAGGTTGATGATTTACTCGATGAAATTCGTGAAGTTGTTAAAAGAAACGAAAGGGTGCTTGTGACTACTTTAACCAAACGCATGGCGGAAGAGTTGTCAAAGTATCTGACAAAACTTGATATTAAATGCCGTTATATACATTCCGAAGTAGAAACACTCGACCGGGTTGAAATTCTCCGTGACCTCAGGCTGGGTGTATTTGATGTTTTAATAGGAATAAACTTATTACGTGAAGGACTCGACCTTCCCGAGGTTTCACTGGTTGCCATTCTGGATGCCGACAAGGAAGGCTTCTTAAGATCGAACCGTTCACTGACACAAACTGCGGGGAGGGCTGCCAGAAATCTCAATGGAAAAGTAATCATGTACGCCGACCGGATCACCGAATCCATGCGTAAAACCATGGATGAAACAACCAGACGACGCGAAAAACAGCTCTCATACAACGAGGCGCATAACATTACACCTGCAGCGTTAAATAAATCACGTTCCGATATCATGGGACAGTCGTCGGTAGTAAAAATCAGGCAAACCGGTGATGAATATTATATTGAAAGGGAAAATTCCGATGTCGCCGCCGACCCGGTTGTAAGATATATGTCGCCTGAACAACTCCTTAAATTACATGATGAAACGCGAAAAAAAATGGAAGCCGCTGCTAAAGAACTCGATTTTATGGAAGCTGCCCGCCTGCGCGACGAATTATTATCAATACAAAAACTGATTGATGAAAAACAAGTCAGCCGTTAAAAATTTCATGTAAGTAAAAACGCTGCCACCATGTCGCCTGCTTTTTTTATTATAACCATTACCTGTTACCTGATAAGTATTGTAACCGCGCTGGTGCTCGCCATTTTTTCGCGATTGGTAAGTATTTGGGTAGTTCGAATACTGGTGGCTGTCCATGCAGTTTTATTTATCGCCTGGCTCGCCGCGGATAATGAAGGAACTATTGACCAGCCGGCTCTGTCAAACTACCTCTTTCTAACTTTTATACTTACCGGGCTGCTGTTGGCAGGAACAACTATCAGAAAACCGTATTCTGTAGTTGTAAAAATTTACTTTTCACTTTTTCTCCTAACCTTGCCAGTCTTCATCGTTTCGCCATCACGGGTTATCGGATTCATTGCTTCCGGCAACCCGCATGCAATCGATCCGAAACGGTATCATTTATCGGAAAATTATTATTTTGTCGAACAAAACTATAGCAATGAGTCGTCAATTGACCCAAAATTTAAGCTCATCCGGGAAATGGGGGCATTTCATAAAACCATGGCAAGGGATATTCAATTGCCGCCATGCGATTCGATTCATCTCATTGAGCTAAAAGAAAATGAATTTATAATGTTTGAAATATTTTCATCAGGAACCGGGCGCGTGGTTACCGAAAAAATCAGTCAAAGGCAAAAACCATCAACCGGTATAATCAGAAAAACTAAATAAAATGAATCATATTATGAAAATTACATCAATCATCCTGGCACTGATATTCATATCTGTCCACGGGTTGGCACAAAACCCCGAAACGGATATTTACCTGGTTGAAATAACTTCCAAAAACAGTGTAACCGGATTTGGTAAACCCATTCGGATAAATTCGAACCCCGGATACGATAATCAGCCGGTATTTTTACCAAATCAAAATAATTTATGGTATGTTTCGATGCAGGATTCATTACAAACCGAC
>CAZPKJ010000131.1:6886-8599 GCA_964587075.1 uncultured Flavobacteriaceae bacterium
ATGAATATGATATAAAAACAAGGAAGTCAGCAATTCTGGCAGAAACATTCGAAAGCGAATACAGCCCCACCCCTATCCCGGGATCAAGCGAATTTTCGATAGTGAGAGTAGATACAGATAAAGCACAACGATTATATCGTTTTAATTCAAATCCTTCGCATGCAAGACTTGTTACAGCCGGCCTCGACAGTGTGGCCTATCACTGCTGGCTGAATGATACCATTGTTGCTTTAGTCATTTTGCAACCCATTATGATGGATCTGTACCTATACGAAACCAACACCAATCAGTTTGTAGTAGCCGCCAATGATGTTGGCCGGTGCATCTTAAAAGATCCTGTAACGGGAAATTTGCTGTTCACCATGAAGTCGGAAGAAAAAACTATTTTTCTTTCATTGAATTACGAAAAATTTGAATCGGATCTTTTTTGTGATGGTCTGCTTGATGTAGAGGACTATGTTTTTACACCCTGGGGTGAACTGCTGGCCGGTCATGAGGGAAAGCTTTACGCTATGGATATACATGGCGAAAAAATCTGGAACGAAGTTGCTGATTTTTCATCGGTAGTTGGTCATTTCTACCGGATGGCCATTAGCAGGGATGGTAAATACCTGGCACTGGTTACTTACCGTGGCGAGCGTCCTTAAACAGAAAATTACATGAAAATACTGGTTGCCGGCTTCGGCTATGCCGGAATAATGCTTTCTTATTTTTTATCGAGGGCCGGCGTACATGTAACTGTAGTGGATAAGATGGAGCCTGTAACTTCCACAAAAGTTTCGGCAGGAATCATGCTGCCTGTTACCGGTCGACGGCTGGCAAAAACTCACAAGGCCGATAAGATCCTGCCATTTGCACACAACACGTTTAATGAAATTAGTAACCTTTCAGGAATCGATGTGTTTTTTGAAAAAAAAGTACTGCAGCTTTTTGAATCGGAGCAAAACCGCAATGCATGGTATGCACGGTCGGCTGAACCGGGAATGGAACAATATGCAGGATTGATTCTTTCGCAGGATGAAATTCACCCGTCGGTTAAAAACGAATTTGGCGGAATTGAAATGCTCCGTTGCGGTTATGTATTACCGAAACAACTTGCCAAAGCGGTTAAAAGTTGTATTGGAACTTCAGCTACATTTATTGAGGGCACCTGTAACGCGGATGAAATTGAAACCGGAAATAAACAGGCATATTGGAGAAACAGTAATTATGATTTAATAATTTTTTGCGAAGGTCACCATGTAACAAACAACCCCTTTTTCAGTTATGTTCCGCTAAAGCCTGCCAAAGGTGAAATTATCGACCTCATGGCCCCGGGGCTTGATGAAGATTACATCATCAATGGTCCGGTTTTTATTTTACCACTGGGTGAAGGAAAATTCAGGGCAGGTTCAACTTATGAGTGGAGTAATTTAACAGAAGCTGTTACTACCGAAGCCCGTAAAACATTGCAATCGGGCGTTGACAAAATGGTGTCGGTAAATTACCGGATCGTTGATCAGCAGGCAGCCATCAGGCCATCCTGTGCCGACCGCCGGCCGGTAATAGGACAGCATCCCGAATTTCCTGCACTGGGCGTGTTTAACGGGCTTGGCACAAAAGGGGCCATGCTGGCACCATGGTATGCTTTTCAACTGGCGCAATATATTACAGAAAACAGGTTACCAGAGAAAGATGTTAGCGTCAGGAGGTTCGATGTACTCTATCAAGAGC
>CAZPKJ010000132.1:0-8592 GCA_964587075.1 uncultured Flavobacteriaceae bacterium
AAACCGTTGCGGCTTCCAATAGGTTTTGTTTCGTCATATTGCAACCGGTTCCACGAAAAACGCACCTCTGCCGATAAAGGCCTGTAAAGATTTCCTGAATAGCCGGGAGTCCCTAAAAAATTTCGAAATGTTATGGCAACACCGGGTTGTGATGAAGTCACCTGGAACCAGGGCTCATTACCAAGATCACCAAAATAATTGGTAACACCTCCCGAAACCCCCATCTCAAACGACCGCTGAGAATTTACAGCTGAAACAATTAGTAACGATACAGTGAATGTTAGTATTAGTTTTTTCATGCGGTTGTGGTTTTTCAGTCACTCTAAGGTAATCAAATATAAAAGAACCCTATTCTGTTCACCCACGAAATTTATTCATACACCAATTAACAACTTATAAACAGGTTAAACCATTGATATTGAGCAGTATTAATTTAAAGATGGCGGGCGTTTGCGCACGACCAAAAAACACTTTGTTATAGTTTTTCCAGTTCCATCCGGACCTTTTGAGGTAATCCCTTTATTACTTCTTTGTAAGAATGATCAATCCACTCTTTAAGTTTGTTGATGCTTACACTGCCATCAATAATAATGGTATTCCAGTGTTTTTTACTCATGTGAAACCCGGGGATTACGCAGGTATAATTCTCACGTAACAAAACCGCCTGCTCCGGATCACACTTCAGGTTCATCCTGTCGGAATTACTCAGGCTGATCAAACAAAACATTTTTCCCATTACCTTAAACACCAGAGTATCTTCATCGAAGGGGAACGATTCGGTTGTGCCTTTTTTCAACAAACAATACTCGCGGATTTGTTCAATGTTCATGAATAGCGTAATAGGAATGATCTCTGAATAATCATATCAACTGCAGGCAACCTGATTGCAGGTTATGATAATTTAAAAAGTACAGGCTTCGATGGAGATGCGTCATTTTCAAGTGAAGTGATTTGCAGATTCAGCAGGTACAACCCGTCAGTAATTTCATCCGGAACATAAATTAATTCCGTGATGGTACAATCGAGCCTGGTGTTTTCCGGATAACGCCAGAACTTATGATGTGCATCCAGTTTTCCCTCATCTTTCTCGCGGTCAACCGATGGCAAATCGATTAACAAATGTTTGATACCCATTTCTACCATCCTCCCGGAAGCCCCTGCTTCGAGATACGGAGGATTGGTGTTTGAATACTGACGGTTTATTTTATCAGCAGTGTTTGGTGTTGTACGAATAATCAAAGCTTCGGCTACGCTGAACTTACAAGCCCGGTTTATTTGATCCGCAGTAATGATTCTGTCATCGCCCGCAACTTCCGGCGCAACTGTGATAAGCTCAGCGACAAAAAAAAAGGTGCGAAGATGCTGGTTCAGTGTATAATTTTCTTTACTGATGTGCCCTACACATTCGGTATGTGTACCGTTTCCATGCGGATTAAAAAATACGTTTCTGAAATTTACGCCGCTTCCAGTATTCACATCGCCAACCCAATCGCCCATAACCACAGGTTCAATTTTAACAGGGTCGCAATACCAGGCATTTACATTTTCAGCACCCGGCCTTAACGGGATAGAAATGTCGATGGGCTGTTGTAAATCGGCTTTGAGTACTTTCTGCTGATGGTTAATGTGAACAATCATATATTAAAATTAGTGATTATACCATTGTATGTTATTTTCGGCAGCAAATAACATCATAAATTGTTAAACTTTAAAAAATGCCGATGCTATTCCATCGGCAACCAGCTTTCCCTGAGCGGTTAAAATGTAACGACCGTTTTCAAACTGCATGTCGCCCCTGGCTACAAATGCACCGGAGGTTTTTTCAAAGCCATCTGCGAAAGCATGACCAAACCGGTTTATCATAGTAACGGCATCTACACCCCACATGGTTCGTAAGCCGGTCATGACAAACTCGTTAAATTTATTTTCTTTGGTGAGCCACTCCCTATCGAATGGCAGGTTCCCCTTTTCGATGGCTGACATATACTGTCTGTTTGAAGAAACATTCCATTGCCTGGAGTTCCCGTCAAAAGAGTGCGCTGAAGGCCCGACACCCAGATAGGGCGCATGAGACCAGTAACTGCAATTGTGCCTGCTGAAGAAGCCGGGTTTGCCGAAATTTGATATCTCATAATGAGTAAATCCCTGCGAAACAGATTCACTCATAAGCAATGTAAAATGATTTGCGGCCGCGCTGTCGGAAAGTGGCTGAATGGTCTTTTTTCTGATCAACTGATCAAGCACGGTTTTCTTTTCAACCGTAAGACAGTAACATGAAAGATGATTTACAGGCAATTTGAATGCCTGTTCCAGGTTACTCTTCCATTTGTTATCGTCCATGCCGGGTAATCCGTAAATCAGATCAATGGTAAGGTTACTGTATCCCGCGAAAGCGGCATCAAGAACACTTTGTACAGCCATTTGAGCATTATGAGCACGGTTCATAAACCTGAGATCATCGTCAAAAAACGACTGAACACCTATGCTTAACCTGTTGACCGGTGTGTTTTTTAACGCTTTAATTTTTGATGGCGTTAAATCATCGGGGTTTGCCTCAAGTGTAATTTCGCAATCGCCAGAAAAGGTAAACAGGCTTTCGATTTTATCAAAAATGGTGTTGAGTTGTCTGGCACCGAGCAACGAGGGTGTACCCCCGCCAAAATATATGGAACTGAGATTTTTGTGTGGCAGAAAATTTTTCTGTAATTCAAGTTCCATCAATATAGCTTCAACCATAGACTGAATATAATCCTGGCTCACCGAAAAGTGAAAATCGCAATAGGTACAAGCCTGTTTGCAAAAGGGTATATGAATGTAAAGCGACATCTGATTAATGAACAGCGCCTTTAGCTATCCCGCCAAGGCAAAGTATACGCTCCGGATAAAAAAACCGGTTATTATTTCGGAAGCACTATTCTGAACGTTGTTCCTTTGTTCACATCGGAACTTTTAACGAAAATTTTTCCGCCGTGATATTCTTCTACAATTCGTTTCGAAAGTGAAAGGCCGAGTCCCCATCCCCTGCTCTTGGATGTATAACCGGGTTTGAATACCGTTTTATATTTCGATTTAGCTATTCCCTTACCCGTATCGCAAATGTCAATATAAACAAACTGTTGCTGATCGGTGATATTCACAGTAACTGAACCCTCACCTGCCATGGCATCAACAGCGTTCTTGAATATGTTTTCGAGAACCCATTCAAACAAAGGAATGTTCATTGGGGCAAATACATCGTGAGGCGCAGTATTGGTAAGCTGAAACGTGACTTTTGAAGAGGTTCGGGGCGAAAAATAGTTGATGGAATTTTGAAGTACTTCCTTTACGTTTTCCTTTTTCAGGGATGGTGAAGAGCCGATTTTTGAAAACCTTTCGGTAATCGTATTCAGCCTTGCCACATCTTTTTCTATTTCCTCAACCGGCCCTTTCAGGCTCTCCTGATTTTTAAGGTAATCGACCCATGCCATAAGTGATGAAAGCGGTGTGCCCAGCTGGTGTGCTGTTTCCTTGGCCATTCCAACCCATACCTGGTTTTGTTCCGCTTTACGCGATGAGCTGAAAGCAAGATATGAAACCAATAAGAACAAACTGATGACCGCCAGCTGAAAAAAGGGATAGTAACGCAGTTGTTTGATCAACATAGAATCGCGGTAGTACACATAATTTTTCTCACCAAGCTTACCGAATATTATTTCAATGGGCTCCTGCTCATGCCGCATCTCCTCTATCTGATTTTTCAGCCATGTTTCGTTCATCGACTTTAATGAATCGAGGTTTCTGAACGAATTGATGTTTCCCTGTGCATCGGTAAGAATCATGGGAATGGTGTTGTTGCTTCGAAGTACTTCCAGCGCGAAACTTACATCACCTGCTTCAACTTCGAGCTCCGACAACTGTTTTACCGCCGAAGCCCAAAGTTCAACGTTTTTTTTCTCCTGCTCCGACAGCTTAACAACCAGATTATTAGTATACCATAACGAGGTAATGCCTATAGCAGCCGCAGCTATCAACAGGGCAAGTTTCCAACGTTGTTTCCTGGTATAAATGTTCACTGTGGCTGGTTATAATTTAATGTAGAATAAACTTCGGTCAGGCATGCTCTTAGCTTCTTTCAAAAAAGGGACAGGCGCGCAAAAATAGTGACTATTCTTCATCATCGAACTCAATTTGTAATTCTTCTTGCTTTTTAACCTCTTTTGGGGCCTCTTTTACCTCGTCTTTCCTGCCAAATTCCTCTTTTAACAGGCTCCTCAGGTTCCGGGTTTCATTCTTTATTTCTTCGGTGATCTTCTTCTCTACACCCGAACGGTCCCAGGTAAATTTAGGGTCCGACGCCAGGCCTGTCATACGTAAAAATATCCTCGGACGCCCCAAGCCATCGTCTTCAATGGTTCCAAATTCGGTATTCTGCTGACGAACTTTCTTACCCAGAATCTGCGACAGGTACAACTGCAACCTGTAGTCGACATTATTATCGAACGTGTGTTCTCCGCTGGCTGTCAGGTCGAGGGCGTTGCTTTTAATCTCCATTCGGGGAATGAATATTTTACGGTCCCTGATCTCTATGGTATTGCTAAGGGTCGAAAACCGGATAACTTTCAGGTCACTTCCTTTGAGAAATTTCGATAGTGCCAGCATTGGCTCAAAATCGATCAGCTCCCCATTATCAATAGTAATGTCGCTTTTGGCATAAACACTTCGTTCATTAAGCTCAAGCCGGTTGGTCCACATCGACCGGAACTGCACCTCGGCCGAAACTGTTCCCTTCAAATGCCTTTCAACGATCACTGCCTGTCCGAAATTACCCATCTCTTTAAATAACTGCCTTATATTTAATGAGTTAACCAAGGCGTCGTAGGAAATTTTTAAACTATCTGCCGAACGGTTGTCGATGGATCCTTTGATGCGAACCTGGCCCTCTGAGGTTTTAAAATCCAGTTCACGGGTCATCAGCACTTTTGATTCCATAGCTATAATTCCGGCAATGTCTTCGGCATGAAACTTTCGAAACTTCAGCGTTCCTATTGCAGCCTGAATGTTAAACCGGAGTTTGTCAGAAAACCGGATTTCAAAAGCAGCGTTAGCCGACTTTGCATCATCGGGGTTTCCGGAGAGCAGTTCATCGAGATCGATGTATTTCGACTTCAATCCAGCATGAATATCGAGCCGTTGTTCTTTCAGTAAAATGAATGCGACCAGATTATTAAAATTGCCGGTGAAGTTAAAGTCGCTGCTCCCCGCGTTTCCTCCCAGGTTTTCGACGGTCACATCGTTACCATTTAATATAATCCGTCCACTGAAATTCTTAAAGTCAACCGGCTTCTGCCGGATGGTAAAACTTACTTTCTCAAATCGAATATCGCCCGATGAATTGTATGTTGATTTTTGGTCAGCAATGCCATTGAATGAAAAATCGGCAAACAACAATCCATTAATCGTTTCCAGTGTATCGGGCTTATAGAAACGGCTTATGGCACTCAGTTCGGCCTGCAGCGAAGCGGAAACTTTAATCCTGGGCTTTTTAAAATTTTCAATTTCAATATCGGCCCTCAGGGGTTTACCATCCAGGGTGGCGTTAAAATTTTCCAGTCGTAAATAGGTTACCGGTACCGTATTGCTTTTCTTATTGGTAAAAAACCCCCTCCCGTTCATGTTTTTCAAATGATAGGGTGTGTTTTTAGGATTGAGTTTTACATTACTGCATGTAAACCCAAATGTTACCAGCGGCGTGATGCTTTTTCCGGATTTGCCTTTTACGGATCCTTTAAACTCAACATTGCCTGAATAATTAAAATCATCCGAACGGCCATGGTATTTTCCCGGAATCAGGCTCATCAGGGCCGGTAAGTCGGCCGACGGGGAGGTTATGATCAAATCATAATGATCGAGCTGATCGCCGGTTTTAATGGTACCATCCAGGTTCAGGGACAGCCCTTTGATGGTTACGCCCGAATTGCGAAACGTGTAAGTAGAACTGGTATTATCAATTTCCAGTGAAAGCAAAACCTTACATCCGGCATCTGAAAGGTAATTTATTTCATCAATTTCAACTGTCGTGTTTTGTAAAATCGCCTCCGACGACATCGTATATTTTTCGCTGTTAAAATCACCGCTGAATTCGCCGTTGTCCACAAAAAAATGGATATCGTAAAGCTTTCCTGCATGGTAATAAAACACATCAACCTTTTCAAAAACCACTTTTTCAAGTTCCAGGGCTATCTGTTCGCCAGCATCATTGTTGCGGTCTTTCTTCCATATAGAATAATTGTGGTTGCCGAAAGTATCGGTTTGCAGGTTGAGGCTCGCGTTTTCAACAACCACTTTTTTCAGATGATATGAATTGCGGAAAATGCTCGCGAAACCGAACATTAATGAAACCTTGTCTGCATTCAGCACCTCTCCGGTGGTAACGAATGAGGGAGGTTCGCTCACTATCACACCGCTAAACTCAACGGTGGCAAATGGAAAATTACTGAACAACGAAAAAGAAATGTTTTTAACTTCAACCTTTGCCTCCAGTCTATCATTGATGGCATCAACAACTATCCCGGTTACTTTATCCTTATATGCAAAAGTTAATACCACAATTGAAAGCACCAGACATGTTACCGTTACAAGCAGGATAAAAAGTGGTTTTTTCAGGTTCATGGTACCGTTCAAACAGGTTGGTTGGCGAGGCCATTAAATTAAATGCAAAAGAACTTACATTTATTGTGCTTCAAGGTGCTGTGCCCCGCCAGATTTCAACAAAATGCGTGTAAAACAAAAAACCCCTGAAAGCTTCAGGGGTTTAGAGGGAAACGGACACCCTTTTACGGTGTCAGGCTGAAAATCTTCTGGCTACTTCTTCCCAGTTAACTACGTTCCAAAATGCGGCAATGTAGTCGGGCCTGCGGTTCTGATAGTTCAGGTAGTAGGCGTGTTCCCAAACATCGAGACCCAGTAACGGTGTTCCTTTTACTTCAGCAACGTCCATCAGCGGGTTATCCTGGTTCGGAGTAGAACATACTTCCAGTTTACCTGAAGCATTTTTTATCAGCCAGGCCCATCCGGAGCCGAAACGTGTAGCACCGGCATTGGCAAACCTGGTTTTGAATTCATCAAAGGTTCCAAAGGCACTGTTTATGGCATCGGCGAGGGCGCCGGCAGGACCGGGAGCTGCCTTAGGTGATAAAATTTTCCAGAACAGGTCGTGGTTATAGTGTCCGCCTCCGTTATTCCGGACGGCAACAGGGAACTTTGAGATGTTGCGACAGATATCTTCGATGCTCATTTTGTCGGCTTCGGTACCTGATATCGCGTTATTCAGGTTGTTAACATACGCCTGATGATGTTTCCCATGATGAATTTCCATGGTCCTGGAATCAATATGGGGTTCGAGGGCGTTAAAGTCGTAAGGAAGTTTTGGAAGATCAAATGCCATGATTTAAAGGGTTTTAGATAAATTAAAAAATATAAAATAGGGTACTGCAAGTTTAATGAATTCCGGCTAAAAAAGGGGGCAAGAAAAACATGAAACGTGGCACAATAATTTTTTTTTTAAGATGTTGGTTTATATAATATTAAAAGTTATACATTTGCGCCACAAATCTAAATCAATTAAAACCAACATCACAATGAAAAAAGTATTTGCATTATTGGCAATCGCTGGAATGTTTTCGTTTGTAGCTTGCGGCCCAAAGGCTGAAGAACAAGCTGCTGAAACTACTGAGCAAGTTATGGAAGAAGCTGCTCCTGCTGAAGCAGCTGTTGAAGCTGCTCCTGTTGAGGAAGCTGCTCCTGTAACTCCAGACTCTACTGCTGCTGCAACTCCTGCTGAAGGAACTGCTCAGTAATAATTCCAAAAGAATTATCAGAGAAATCCTCCGGGCAACCGGGGGATTTTTTTTTACAGGCAACCGGTCCGGCCACCGTCAACCGGAATATTGATACCGGTAATATAACTTGCCATGGAAGATGCCAGAAAAGCCGCGGCAGCCGCAATCTCCGTGGGTTCGGCAAACCGGCCCATTGGTATTTCAGCCACCATTTGCCGGGTGACCTCCTCTTCCGCGGCGGATGTTTTCTTTGCCTTGGCCGAAATGAGTGAAGATAGCCGGGCCGTTGCGGTTGCTCCCGGAAGTATGTTGTTTACGGTTATTCCCTCGGGTGCCAGTTCGGTTGCCAGGGTCTTCGACCAGTTTGCTACGGCTGCCCGAATGGTATTGGAAACCCCTAATCCCTTTAAGGGCTGCTTTACAGAAGTAGAAATAACATTGATAATCCGGCCATAACCGGCATTTCGAAAACAAGGAAGCAGGGCTTGAACCAGAATATGATTGCACACCAGGTGTTGACGGAATGTTTTTTCAAAATCATCGGTACTGGCTGTGGTAATTGGGCCTCCGGCCGGGCCCCCGGTATTGTTTACCAGAATTTCAACCTTTGAGCCACTCCCGAACCGTTTTGAAATAACCGTTTTTAATCTCTCCGGATCCGAAAAATCGGCTGTCAGATAATCATGCTGTTGCGTTCCTGAAGCCGGCAAACTCCTCAATACCTGTTCAAGGGCTTCAGCGGATCTGGCAATCAGGGATACCGATGCTCCCAGCG
>CAZPKJ010000133.1:0-772 GCA_964587075.1 uncultured Flavobacteriaceae bacterium
ATATTACTATTGATGGCATCAAAAGGATCAATTGAATTTACTTTTTTTAATTCTTCATCCAGATACTCCCCAAAACGTTCAAGGCACTCGGGCTCTTTCTCAAATTCTATCAACCATTCATGCGAACCCGACTGGTTACCCGAATAGTAAACCGGCGAAGCGGTATATTCTCTGATTACTGCCCCTGTTTTTTGTGATGCGGCAGAAATGGCTGATTCAGCGTTTGCAATAATCACCTCTTCACCAAATGCATTTATAAACAAGGTAGTGCGGCCGGTAATTTTAATACGGAAAGGATGGATATCGGTAAATGTTATGGTATCACCAATTTTGTAACGCCACAAACCCGCATTGGTGGTTATAACAATAGCATACTGCCCGCCTTTTTCAACCTGATCGAGTGTAATCACCTTGGGATCGTCGAGGTGCATCTCGGTAACGGGAATAAATTCATAAAAAATTCCATAATCAAGCATCAGCAACATCTCATCCGAAAGGTGCCTGTCCTGAATACCAAAAAAACCCTCTGAAGCATTGTAGGTTTCATAGTATTTCATAGCCGGATTTGGAATCAGCTTTTTGAATTGCGAAACATAGGGTGTAAAATTAACTGCACCATGAATGAACAGCTCAAGGTTGGGCCAAACATCGGATATATTCTTCCTTCCGGTAATTTCGAGTACCCGGTTTAGCAGTACAAGGGTCCAGGAGGGAACACCCGAAATATTGGTTACATCTTCAGGTATGGTTGCATGTGCGATACGTTCAATCT
>CAZPKJ010000133.1:782-5925 GCA_964587075.1 uncultured Flavobacteriaceae bacterium
CCATTCATCCAGCAGGGCGATAGAAATATCAGGTGTCCTGAATATCTGAATCCAAAATGGCAGGTTCTGAATAAGTATGGCAGACAAATCGCCATAAAAAGAATCATTATCAAACGCGTTCACCTGGTGACTTCCGCCCAGTGATAACAATTTACCATTGAACAACCCGGTTTCCGGATGATTATTGCAGTAAATCGACAACAGGTCTTTGCCGCCTTTGAAGTGACAATCTTCGAGCGACTCCTGAGTAACGGGGATAAATTTGCTTTTGTCGCTGGTGGTTCCCGACGATTTGGCAAACCATTTTACTTCGCTGTTCCAAAGTATACGCTGCTCCCCCATCCGCAGTCGCGATATGAATGGCTTCATAGTTTCATAGTCCTGCAAGGGTACCCTCGACTGGTAATCGGATATATTTTTTATGGTAGCATAATCATACTTTCGTCCCCACTCGGTAAAACGGCCCGAAAGAATTAATTTTCTGAACCATTCCTCCTGAACTTCCAAAGGATATTTGATGAACAATTCCATTTGATGGATACGTTGTTTCATAATCCAGGAAAATATGGAACTTACAAATGGCATGTGGCTTACTTTAATTCCAAATATACACCGGAAGTTTTATATGTGCAATCACACACATCAAAATAAAAGACCTGGTCGAAGTTATTATCCGTTTGCATTAAGCTATTGTTTATCACGTCTTTTTGAGAACCATTGCATGATTGTTTCCAGATTCAGGGCGTTAAAGGTTTGATTTTTCGTCAGCATCCCCTTCCTTGCGGCACAAACACCATAATACATATCCCGTATTCCCGACACCTGGTGAGCATCGGGATTGATCGAAATCATCACCCCTTTATCGGTGGCATACCGGATCCACCGCCAATCGAGGTCGAGCCGATAAGGGTGTGCGTTCAGCTCAATCACTACACCATTATCCGCACAGGCATCAATCACTTTTTCGTGGTTGACCGGATATCCTTCCCTCGCCAAAAGTAAACGGCCCGTCGGGTGGCCGAGAATGGTGGTATAGGGATTACTGATAGCTTTTATAAGGCGGGCTGTGGCTTTTTCTTCCGTCATTTTTAACACAGAATGCACCGAAGCAACAATAAAATCGAATGATGCCAGCACATGATCATCATAATCGAGTGAACCATCGGGCAGAATATCCGATTCAATTCCTTTAAAGATTACAAATGGTGCCAGTTCCCTGTTCAGTTTATCAATTTCATCATGCTGTTGCCTTACTTTTTCTTCTGACAATCCGTTGGCATAAAAGGCGCTTTTTGAATGGTCGCATATTCCAAAATAAGCATACCCGAGCCGGATACATTCCTCTGCCATTTCTTTGATGGTATTGGCACCATCGCTGTACAATGAATGATTATGCAGACAGCCCCTAAGGTCTTCCACACGGATTAAATTATCCAGCTTTTTTAATGAGCTGTCCGATAACTCATGAAGTCCCTCCCTGCACTCAGGGTGGATGAAGGGAAATCCAAAATATTTGTAAATTGAAACTTCGTCGTCAAAAAGCTGATCTTCCGGGAATGGCTTACTACTGATTTTTTCAAGCAATGAGATGTGGCCGGTGCTTCCGGTGGTTTTAAAAAGTGTTATTGCGCTTTGTGATGAGCCGGTAAAATAAAAGCGTACCGCAGGCATGCCTTCCGATGTGAACAGGATATTATTTTCTTCAACTCTGCATTGGTAATTACTAAACGCATGATGAGATCTGATTGCATCCATGATTATGTTTTCATCAGGTTCAATAACAAATCCGATTTCAGAAGCAGTTTCACACTTTCGGCGGACCTGGCCGGTAACAGAAATATTGCTGATGGATTTGATGGAAGAAAGTGCTTCGGTAATTTCTTCAGCTACTTCTTCGAGTGTGGCAAAGTGATATAAACCACGATTGGAAAAAGAATACTCAATAGCTTTCTTAATTTGTTCCTGGGTTTTTATTCCAAACCCTTTCAGTGAAACCAACCTGTTTTCATTACAAGCATACAACAGTTCACCGGGCGATTCAACACCCAGTTCATTCCAAAGAACTGCTACTTTCTTTGGCCCGATTCCTTTAATCTGCATCATTTCGGCAACTCCCGGCGGTGTTTGGCCAAGCAACCTGATTAAATCATCGAACGATCCCGTTTCGAGGATTTGAATTATTTTGCGACTGATACTTTTGCCGACACCCTTCAGTTGTTCCATTTCCGCTTCGGTACAACCGGAAAGATTTATTTCAAGTTTACCGATTGCAATGGCGGCATTTTGGAGTGACCTGGCTTTGAATTCATTCTCGCCATGCAACTCCATAAGTTTGGCGGCCTGCGATAAAACAGAAGAAATTTCGCGGTTGGTCATTGGTCAGAAAAATAAACGGCAGAATAACCGGTATGAATCAGTTAACCAGTATATCAAACATCATTCGGGTCTGGATGCCCTGCATACGGGTTATGGTGATTGCGGGAGCAAGGTATTGGTAATGCTCTCCCAGTTTCCATTTGAGGTAACGGTTTTGAACATCTCCTTCGAGTTCTTTCAGTAATTGTTGCAACGGATCTTTTTGCTCGGGAAGTTCCGAAAGCCTGTAGTTGGTAAGTCCGGCTTTATCGGCCGCAATTTTTATCGCATCCGAAAGTCCGCCCAGGGTGTCAACCAGACCGAGCTGCATGGCATTGGTACCCGACCAAACACGACCCTGTCCGACAGAGTCGACTTGAGTAACACTCATTTTCCGGCCGTCGGCAACACGGGTGGTAAAAGTTGTATAAACCCGTTCAACAGAATTCCGGATAATTTTTTCTTCCGCGGGGGTCATGGCCCTGGTCATGGTTCCTATATCAGAAAATTCACCGGTACGATAGGTATCAAATGTAATTCCAAGTTTATTATTAAACATATCGCGGGCATTGAATAATAGTCCGAATACGCCGATAGAACCTGTGACAGTATTGGGTTGCGCGACAATTTTATCAGCTGCGCAACTGATATAGTATCCGCCCGATGCCGCCACATCCCCCATGGAAACAATAACGGGTTTAACTTTGCGACACAATTCCATTTCACGCCAGATCACTTCAGAGGCCAGGGCGTCGCCACCGGGCGAATTTACACGAAGTACAACCGCTTTTACTTTGTCGTCGTTGCGTGCCTTGCGAATGGTTTCGGATAACACATCGGAACCTATTTCATCAGGTTCACCTTTTCCTCCAACAATGGCGCCCGAAGCGTATACCACGGCGATTTTATCGCGGGTAAATTCCTTTGCGGGAGAGGGGTCGGCCACGTGTGTGTACTTTTTTAATGAAACGGTTTTTAGTTCCTCTGTTTTTAGTTTTCCGGTTTTTTCTTTCAGCAATCCGAGAAACTCATCCATATAACCGATTTTATCAATCATCTTATAATTCAACGCGTCTTCAGGAGTTTGAATACGCATTTCACTGGCATAAACGAATAAACTGTCGGCAACCAATTTTCGCGTAAACGCGATTTCCCGTACATAATGACCCCAGAAAGCATCTACATATGACTTTATTTGCGCACGGTTTTCGTCGCTCATTTTATCAAGCACAAAAGGTTCAACGGCGCTTTTAAATTTACCATGACGAATCACCTGTGGTTGTATTTCAAGTTTTTCAAACAGGCCTTTTAAAAACGGAAGTGTGGCTGCAAAACCCCTGAAGTCGACAGCACCCTGAGGGTTTACCCAAACTTCATCGGCAACCGAAGCAAGATAATAAGATCCCTGTGTATAAAAATCGGAATAGGCAAGAATAAATTTTCCGCTCTTTTTAAAGTCAACCAGCGCATGTCGGATTTCTTCAACGGAAGCAAGTCCGCCTGCCAGCTGAGATAAATCGAGTTGGATCCCGGAAATGTTATCATCGGCTGCAGCTTTTTTCAGATTCTTAATTATATCATTCAGTCCCGGCTGATTGGATAACTGCAGTGTATTAAATTTAAAGTTTTCAAACGGGTTATCCGAAGTGCGGTCCCGGATAGGTGATGTAAAATTAATATGCAAAATTGTGGCGGGTTCAATTTTAACTACCTTATCACCCGCCGAACTTACCAGTGCCCCTACCAATGCAACAATCAGAAATAATAAAATAACGGCACTCAGAAATACGCCCAGCATGGAGGCGAACATAAACTTAAAGAATTGTTTCATAATTTCCTGTTTAGAACTACATCATGCAATAATAACAATAAAGTTCACTAAATGGATTTGGTAATGTAATTTTGTTCGATGAAAAGTGAGGTAAATGACTTGATGCTTATGCTTGGCGGAAATGTTGGGAACACCAGCGATATTTTTGACAGGGCCCTCATGGAACTGCAAAAGCACATCGGTTCTCTGGTAAGAACATCGCAACGTTATGTAACCGAACCCTGGGGCGAAAAAAATCAGCGTCATTATCTTAATCAGGCCGTACAAATGGAAACTTTACTCACACCACAGGAAGTGTTGAACAACACCCGTAACATTGAATCGTTGCTGGGGAAAGATAAAAAAGAGCCAAACGGTCCACGCTCCATTGATATCGACATCATGTTTTACGGTAACCTGGTACTCCATCTGGATCATCTGCAAATTCCTCATCCAAGACTTCACCTTCGGAGATTTAACCTGGTTCCCATGAATGAAATCGCTCCCGGCTTCATGCATCCGGTTCTCAAGTTACCTGTACACAAGCTGTTGGAATTGTGCCCCGACCATTCAAACGTTGAACCCCTCCATCCCGTAAGGTAACAGATGAATACTAAGTACATTGTAATCGAAGGCAACATAGGAGCCGGAAAAACATCACTGGCCAGAAAATTAGCCAGTGATTTGGGTGCTGGTTTGGTGCTGGAGGAATTTGCCGAAAACACCTTTTTACCGCAATTTTATGAGAATCCCGATAAATATGCCTTCCCACTCGAAATGTCGTTTTTAGCAGCAAGATACCAACAGCTTACCGAACTTATTGATAAACAGTCGAATAAACTTTTAGTTGGGGATTATCTTTTTGAGAAATCATTGCTTTTTGCCAAGGTAAACCTGGGTAAAGGGGAGCTGGGTTTGTACCAATCGATTTTTAACATTTTAACCGCTTCCATTCCGCGTCCCGACCTTGTAGTTTAT
>CAZPKJ010000133.1:5935-8567 GCA_964587075.1 uncultured Flavobacteriaceae bacterium
GCATAAGCACACCTCCCAACTACTGGAGAACATACAAAAAAGAGGGCGCAGCTATGAGCACGACATTGCTCCTGAATACCTCGAAAGCATTGGGAATGCCTATATGAAATTGCTTGAAAAAACACCCCCTGAAAATCTGCTTGAAATAGATTCGGGAAAATTGGATTTTGTTTCAAATGAAGATGATTATAAACTCATTATCAGTAAAATAAAAGCCAAGTTATGAGCCATTAAGTGTTAATTAAATTTGTTTTTCATCATTTAATATAAAAAAACAATTGTTTATACTTGCACCCTGAGACAAATTTTAAATCTTAAAAAAACCAACCATGAAACAAAAATTATTACTAATTACTTGCTCCCTTTTCCTTTTTGGCAACTTTGCCCAAGCACAAAGTTCAGGCAAGTATGGGTTACCAAGCCCAAAGGATTATGATAAATGGTCTGTTGGGTTATACTTTGGCCAAACGGTCTTTGCCAGTGATGTAAAGAAAGATCCGGATAACGAGAATAAGTTACTGGAAGATATTCCGTTTGCACCCGCGTTTGGACTGAACATAAGCCGCCAGGTAAGTCACTCTGTCGCCATCCGGTTAAGCGGAGGTTACGGAACTCTTGAGGCAGGCCCTAATCCGGAGCGTGTAAGCAGTAAATTGAAAATGGTTGATGGTAAGTTAACCGGTAACGTTATCGAAGGCGCCCTGGAAGGTGTTTATACCTTCGGAAATATTTCCCATCTCAAGCGAAATAAAAAATTCCACTTTTTCGCATCGCTTGGTGTTGGAGGATTTTTGTATGATTCGGAACTGAAAGGTAAAGTTGATGAAACTCCATTCCCTGCTGTTCGTGATACCACCATTTCTGATTCAGATTCACAGTTTATGATTCCCATGAGCCTTGGATTCAAATATCAGTTAGGTAAACTTGACATAGCCCTGAGTTATGATTACCGTAAGACCTTTACCGATAAAATGGATCAGATCCGCAAACCGGAAACTGAATACGATGCATACAGCATGGTAAAGCTTGGCCTCAATTATACCCTGGGTAAAAAGAATAAGGCTATGGAGTGGATCAACCCGATGGAGGTTGTGTATAACGACATTTCGGATTTAAAAGACCGTGTTGACCTGCTAAGCGGTGATAAAGACAAAGACGGTGTTGCCGATATTTTTGACAAAGACAACTCAACTCCTGAAGGAGTTAAAGTTTATGGCGACGGAACTGCCATTGATACCGATGGAGATGGTATTCCTGATTTCAAAGATGGCGATCCTTACAGTTTGAAAAATGCAAAAGTTGATGCCAACGGTGTTGAAATTGATACGGATGGCGACGGCGTTCCCGACAGCCGCGACCTGGAGCCAAATACCGAGAAAGGTACTTTGGTTAACTTCCAGGGAACTACTATCAATCCTAAAGATGGCGCTGCCGGTGCTGCCGGAGTTTCTTACCTGCCATCCATTTTCTTTGATGTAAACTCATCAGTAATAAAGCAGGTGTATAAAGACCGCATCCTGGTTATTGCCCGTGCGCTGAAAACAAATCCGAATATTAAAATCATGATTACCGGAAATGCCGACAGAACCGGTGGAGAATCAATGAATGATAAACTCGGACAAAAACGCGCAGACGCCGTTAAGAACCACCTGGTGAAAGTTTACGGAATTGATGCTTCTCGCCTTGAAACCGAAACAAAAGGTGAACGTGAACCAATGGCCGATGAATCCAACAGGACTATGAACCGCCGTGTTGACTTCAGTGTAAAGTAAGCTGAGTAATAATCTATAAAAAAAGCTGTCTCATGCGGGACAGCTTTTTTTTATGCTTTTAAATGCAGGACATCGTAAAACTTCCAAAGCACCAGGCCGGCAGCTACCGCAATATTGAGTGAATGTTTGGTGCCCGACTGCGGAATTTCAATACAACCATCCAGCAACGGGATCAAGTGATCATTCACTCCCCTTACCTCATTTCCAAATACAAGGGCATACCGTTTATCGGGTACCGGTACCATATCCTGTAAAAATGTAGCCTGATCACTTTGCTCAATGGCATAAATAAAATACCGTTCATCCTTCAGGCTCTTGATGGCCCGGGCCGTTTCGTCAATATACTCCCAGGCAACTGTTTCAGTGGCACCCAGTGCAGTTTTTAATATTTCCCGTTCGGGAGGCTGAGCCGTTATCCCGCAAAGGATAATTTTTTCTACCAAAAACGAATCGGCCGACCGAAATACCGAACCGACATTCATGCCACTCCTTACATTATCCAGTACCACGGTCACCGGCAGCTTGACCTGTTTACTAAACTCCCTGTTGCCTGGCCGGCCGAGCTCATCGTTTTTCAGAAACTTCATTTCAGAGTAATTTCAAGTGCTTTTTGATAGTGAACTGTAACAATTTTCGGTGGTTCAAATGTAAGCATTCCAAAAAATGGCCGTAACTTAGCATGTTGGCACCGGGAACTTAATAATGCATGAAAGAAGCTGTAGCAAACCATAAAAAAATAAAAGTTTCGGGTAATGAAACACCACTGATGAAGCAATACAACGCCATCAAGGCGAAGTATCCCGATGCGCTTTTATTGTTCAGGGTTGGTGATTTTTATGAAACATTCAATGAAGATGCGG
>CAZPKJ010000134.1:0-3005 GCA_964587075.1 uncultured Flavobacteriaceae bacterium
CTGGCAATTATACATCACAAACAAATGTTTGGTGATATTTTAAACGTGGCTGAACTGCAGGTTGTTGAAGGATTTGAATTGTGGCGGATACGGGAAGTGCTTCCATACATTACCGTTCATAACAGCCCCGATGATCCTAACGCTTCCTTTGGCAGGATGGTCAGGGATGGTGAACATACAATTATTGTCCGTTCCCAGGTAATTCCCGAGAAAAAGAGGGGATTTGCGGATGAGGATGGTGCCAGGGCATATAAGGGCGATCCGTTCGGTCTTTACCTGCGATACAGATTCAGTTTCATGAAAAAGCTTTCGTGGTGTTTTGTGGCGGAAAAGGATGCAGGCGAAAAGTTATGGAGTAATGCGAGCAGTAAAGGCCCCGACTTTTACTCGTCGCACATAGCCTTCCGGAACTCCGGAATTTTAAAAACTGCCGTTGCAGGCGATTATCAGCTGGCTTATGCTCAGGGGCTGACACTGAACACGGGTTTATCTGGCGGAAAGGGGAGTGACCCGGCTGGAATAATTAAAAATCCGGAAGGTATAAAACCATATACATCGTCGAATGAAACCAATTTTAAAAGAGGTATTGCCTTATCGGTAAATAATGGTAAATTTATATTGGATGGTTTTATTTCATCCCGGAAAACGGATGGCTCATTACAGGTAACCGATTCATCAGATTCATATTTTTCATCACTTCAGAATTCAGGTTTTCACCGCACCGACAGTGAAATTAAAAACAAGCAATCGGTGCGGGAAATATTTTATGGGGGCAGGATTTCCTGCGCTTTAAAGACGTTTCATGCGGGCATTACCATTCATTCAACCAGGTTTGATGTTCCATTGCAGGAAAATATCAGGGCGTATAACCGGTTCGATTTTAACGGAACCAGTTTAACCAATCTGGGTTATGATGTACGATGGCTTTACAGGAATTTCAATTTTTTTGGCGAATTCTCGGTGAGCGACAATAATGCATATGCTTATTTGTCAGGAGTAGTATTGAGTCCCGATCCATCTCTGGTGATTTCAATATTATTCCGTTATTATGGAATCCGGTATCATAATTTAAACAGCTCCCCCTTCCGCGAAAGCGGGAACACTTCAAATGAACGGGGTATTTATGGCGGTCTGAACTTCAGATGTAGCCGCCAGGTTGGTATCATCTTAAATTACGACAGTTTTTATTTTCCCTGGTTGAAATATACAAACGATACACCGTCGGAAGGCCATGAATTTAGTATTACGGCCAATTACCGTCCGGGAAGGACTGCAGAGTTTTATGTTCGGTTCAGGGTATCGGAAAAGCAAAAGAATCTTACTGACGGTTCTTTTTTTAGTCAGCCGGCACCAGAAGTAACCCGTGGCATCAGGCTCCATGCAACTGTTAAAGTTTCGAAAGCATTTTCATTACGCGCCAGGGTTGAATCAGTAAAATATAGTTTTGGTAATGAGGTAAGCCGCGGAGTGGTTATATTTCAGGATATTCAGTTTCATCCTATGAGTTTGCCTGTTTCGTGGAATATGCGTTATGCATATTTTGTAACTGACAATTACAACAGCAGGGTTTATGCCTATGAAAATGATGTTTTATATGGATATTCCATTCCCGCCTACTATTACAACGGTTCAAGGGTATATGTAAATACACGAATAAAATTATCGGGATGGCTTGACGTATGGCTGCGTTTTGCGGTTACATTTTATTCGAACAGGTCAAGTGTAGGAAGCGGTTGGGATGAAATTGAAGGGAACCGGAAATCAGAAATAAAACTGCAGGCGAGGTTTACTTTTTAGCTTGCCCGAGAAAAACCGCGCAGGCGCCTGCAACCCGGTCACCATCCATGGCAGCCGACATAATTCCTCCGGCATAACCGGCACCCTCGCCACATGGAAACAATCCGTTAATTTGCGGATGCATTAAAGAAACAGTATCACGGGGTATGCGTACCGGTGATGAAGTACGTGATTCGGTGGCCACCATTACTGCCTCCGATGTGATATAACCACGCATTTTTTTACCGAATTCATTAATTCCCGTTCTTAAAGCATCAATAATACCGGCAGGCAGTACCTCATCCATTTTTACCGGAGCAATACCTGGAATGTATGAGCAGGAAGGAAGTGAAGTTGAGTTTTTATGATCCATAAAGTCCGTGAGACGTTGGGCAGGAGCTGTTAAATTGTTTCCGCCGGCAGCAAATGCTTTTTGTTCAATGTCCGTTTGAAAGTACATACCGCGAAGCACGCCCGACTTTTCAAAAGGTTTGAAATCGTGATCACCTACGCTTACCACCATACCTGAATTGGCGAATGGGTTATTTCGTTTCGATGGCGACCAACCGTTCACCACTACTTCGCCCGGTTGAGTTGAAGCTACCGCTATGATTCCTCCCGGGCACATGCAAAATGAGTACACCCCACGGTTCAAAGCCTGTGTTGTAAGTGCATATGCGGCAGGAGGAAGGAACGGGTCGCGCACCTTGCAATGGTATTGAAGCGAATCAATAACCTCCTGAGGATGTTCAATACGAACACCAAGCGCGAACGATTTTGCTTCGATTAAAATATGGTTATTTTTTAAGTACTCAAAAATATCACGGGCCGAGTGGCCTGTAGCGAGGATCACTGCACCGGCATCCAGGGTAATTTCACTGCTTTGCGGATCGTTGACCGGCCGGCATTTAATTCCTGAAACTGTTTGGCCCCGCAGTACCAGGCCGGTGAATTTGTGGCTGAAAAGCACTTCGCCACCTGCCTGAATAATCGTTTCACGCATCGACTCAATGATGCCTGGCAATTTGTTGGTGCCAATATGCGGATGGCTGTCGATGCCGATTTCATGTGAAGCACCGTGAGATATAAAAGTATCCAGTATTTTTACAATATCACCACGCTTCCCTGAACGGGTGTAAAGCTTTCCATCGGAATAGGTTCCGGCTCCCCCTTCGCCGAAACAGTAATTTGAATCGGGATTCACCAACCGGTCGCGGTTTAAAATGGCC
>CAZPKJ010000134.1:3015-8520 GCA_964587075.1 uncultured Flavobacteriaceae bacterium
GTCGCTCCTTTACGGCCTTGCCCCGTTCAATGATGATTGGTTTAACACCCATCTCAATGAGTTTCAGCGCGGCAAATAATCCGGCCGGGCCGCAACCAACTATGATTACCGGTTGTGAGCTGGATACATTCTTAAGTTGATACGGAACAGGATTCGATAAAGGAGAGTCGGGGCCGGTATAAATTTCCACCAGTAGCTTTACCACGATCCTGCGGCTTCGGGCATCAATGGATCGTCGCCTTAAAATTACCGATTGAATTTCATTGGCAGGTACTCCTGAATGTTTTATCGCTGTTGCTCTCCAGGTTTCTTCACCGGCCGCCTCTTCGGGCGACAAAGTGATTTCCTTTTTTATTATCATTGGTGGTTTGTAAAATAATTCCGGTGCCGGTGATCCCGTAAAGGTAAACTACTCAAAAGTAAACGAAATCATAAATATCCTTGAATGGAGTGCATCGAGCGACGTTGAAAATATTTTCGGATCATCTACCAGCAGATTTTGTAATCCGTGATACATCTTTATTTCAGGCGAGAGTTTGAACCGTTCCATATAAAAATCGAAACCAAATCCTACCTGGTAGCCATAATCATTCTTGCGAAGCTTTACAAAATCCTTATCCTGGTTTTGAACTTTTGCCTGTGAAACCATGTCGATGGTGTAACGACCGCCAACCACTACATAGGCCCTGTAGTTGTTCACCCGGTTCGATTTGAATTTTAAGTCGAGGGGAAATTCAAGAAAAGTAGACTCAATTTTTTTTATCACTGTCGTGGATGAGTTTCCTTCCTGGAATGTGTATTCGAGATTACGTTGCGAAAATGAGAGGTCGGGGAGAAATCGTAAATCGAAATTTTCGGCAAGTTTTAAGTTCGCTACAATGCCGATATTAAATCCAGTTTGCGATGATGATTCAACCACGAACAGCGAATCGAGGGAGTTAAATCGCGGAATGCGTTTAATTTTAAAATCCGTTACATTGATACCCAGAAGAAATCCAAAGTGAACCCGTTGCTTATCATATTTAGGTAAATTTTGCACCTTGCGCCGCTGCGATTCGGCCGGGTTGGCGAATACTATTACCATAAATACGGCCGGAAGCAGTGCCCGTAAAAAGAGATTGATATGTTTGCGAATATTCAATATACTGATTTATTTAACACCTTTGTATACGCTTGCAATGCCAAAGGTAAGTCGTTTTTCGGTTAAATTTTTTAAACCCGATGTACTCATGTGATTCATAAACGCTTTTCCTTCGGGGAACCGCGAAACCGATTTATGGAGGTACCGGTAGGCGGCATTATCACCAGAAACAATTCTCCCTACGGCTGGAAGAATATATTTAAAGTAAAACATGTACAGGTATTTCACCGGGAAATGCGCGGGTTTGGAGAATTCAAGTACAATAAGCGTACCTCCGGGTTTGAGTACCCGGTAAATTTCGTTTAAGCCTTTTTGCAGGTTTTCAAAATTCCTGACACCAAAAGCAACGGTTACTGCATCGAAAGTATTGTTGCTAAAGGGTAAATTTTCCGAATCTCCGTAAAGGAGTTCAATTTGCGAGGTTAATTGCTGTTCCTGTATCTTTTTTCGTCCCTCTTCAAGCATTCCCTCCGAAATGTCGACACCGGTAATTTTCTTTGGGTTTACAGCCAGTGCCGATATGGCAAAATCGCCGGTGCCGGTTGCAACATCCAGTATAAACTGGGGCCGTGATGAAGCAAGCATTTTTATAGCCACCTTCCGCCACCCCTTATCGATACCAAACGACAACAAGTGATTCAGCAAATCGTAACGGTGCGAAATGTTGTTGAACATTAACGCTACCTCCTCTTTTTTGGATAATTCCTCCGAATCGTAAGGTTTTATCTGCCTGGAATCCGTTTTATGGTTTTCGGTTGCGGTCATCAGAATTATTGCAGTTACTCGCCGGCAGGTATCAACCTACCATGAAATGGGCATTGGGGTACTTGTATGAAACACTTATTACCCGTTGGCTCAATGCGAGCGCCAGGGTCATGGTTCCCACTCTGCCAACAAACATGGCTATTATTAAAATAGTTTTTGAATAATCGCTGAGCCCGGCAGTTATGCCTGTTGAGAGCCCGGTTGTGGCAAACGCTGACGTAGCTTCAAAAAATAATTTAATCAAATCTGTTTCAGGTTCGAGTATAGTTAGTAAAAATGTGCATACAAATACAAAAGTTGCCGAGAAAATAAATATCGAAAAGGCCTTATTGAGCAATTCCCAGGCAATATTATGTTTCATCAACTCCAGGTTCCTCTTGCCTCTGATGGTAGAATAAACCGAAACAATTATGATCGTAAATGTCGAGGTTTTGATTCCACCGCCGGTTGAACCCGATGAACCACCAACAAACATCAGAAAAATGGTAAGCAATAATGTAGGAAGCTGAAGAGCTCCTGTATCGATAGTATTAAAGCCGGCGGTTCGTGCTGCTATCGACTGGAACAGGGCAGTTACCGTTGCTTCAAACACATTTTTATCAGCTAAAATATGTTGTCGTTCGGTTAAAAAGAATATCAAGGCTCCACCGAATCCAAGGACCAGAGAAGAGTATAACGCTACCTGCGACGATAGCTGCAGCCTTTTCCATGGGAGCATCATTCGCTTTCGCATGCTGGCAATTCCAAATATATCCATGATAGCTGAAAATCCCAGGCTACCCATAAAAATGAGTAAAATAAAACCTATGTGCAGGATGTATGAACTTTGATTGAACGACTCATAAAGCCCATTGGTAAACAGTGAGAACCCGGCATTGTTGAATGCCGAAATAGAGTGAAACACCGAACAGAAAATTTTCTCCGCCTCTCCGTTAAATTTTATTTCGGGACTCCAGAGGGAATGAATCACAACGGCCCCTATGGTTTCAATAAGAATAGTTACAAACACAATTTTACGCAGCAGTGCATTGGCATCGAACAATGAATCGGAGGAGAAAAAATCCTGCATGAGCGACTGGTGCCGGATACCAACACCTTTCGAATACATACTGGCGAAAAAAGTGGCGAACGAAATGATATTTAATCCTCCAAACTGAATCAACATCATAATTACAAACTGCCCTTTAAACGTAAAGTATGTAGCCGTATCCACAACAATGAGTCCGGTAACGCAGCTGGCACTTGCTGATGTAAACAAGGCTGTCATCCAGTCGGCACCTTTATGGTTTGTAGTCATTTCAGGAAGCATCAGCAAAATGGTTCCCACACTAATGAGTATTATAAACGACAGTATGAACATGGTGCTTGCTTCCAGTTTAATCATGTCAAACAGCGTACTCACCTTAGCAAGGTCGATTACCAGGAATATAAGCAGAATTACCTGGAGAATGATGTGATAAATGTTCAGGTATTGCCCATAGCCAATAGCCGTTAGAAACAGTTTTACCACCGGCGCGTTGAATAATAATGTACTGCCGGCTTCAATTACCAGTAAAATGACCAGGGTAAGTTCGAGCCACGTCGATCGAAAAAACCGTCCGGGTTCAAAAGTGTAAAGAAAACGAACCAGGTAATTCAGAATATAAAATCCGAATAAAAACTTCATGAAATAAATTTCAATGTGCCGCAATTCATCATTTTGTGGAAACCCCAAAATGTAAATAAGCAGCCCGAATGCCATGGTAGCAACCAGGGAGCTTTGTATCCGGAACAACAGGAGGACTATTTCCTTGCTCGAAAATATTTTCAGATTTACCTTTTCCCTGAATGTTTCAATCGACATGTTTCATCATTTAAAGACTATCCAGAATGGCTGGGTTATTTTCGATTTCAGCAATAAACCTGTTCTTGTTAATGGGTACAACGCCAACTTCCTCACATACCAGGCCGCCGGCCAAATTCGCAAGCCGTGCAATGCCACCCGGCCGTATACCTGCCGCCAGGCAAAGCGAAGCCACCGTGATTACCGTGTCGCCGGCACCCGAAACATCGGAGATGGAGCGTACATGAGCTGGTATTAATTCAGCCGAATCGCCGGTAGCTATAAAAACACCGGCTTCCGAAAGGGTTACCATGAGCATGTCAATTTCCATTGTACCGAGTATACCGGCGGCAATGTTTTTTAAAGCCGGCAAGGTTGGCTTTTCAATGGTAATTCCCAGGCCACTGCACAATTCATGCAAGTTGGGTTTAAACAAAGTTACATGCCGGTATAAATTAAAGTTCTTCTTTTTTGGGTCGGCCGTTACCGGGATGTTGTATTTTTTTGCGGTTGATGTTACCGATTCAATTACACCAGCCGTAATGACTCCTTTGTCATAATCTTCGAACAAAATAACATCTGGCTTTTCCTTTTCAATGATGCTAATGCAGTGCTTGATAAAGTTTTGTTCATCACCATTAACCAGATTACTGATGTTTTCATCATCCACTCTGAGCAGTTGATGATTGTTTCCGATTACCCGTGTTTTCACGGTTGTTTTCTGGTTTACAGACCTTAAAATTCCAGCTCCGCCGATACCATAACCCGAAAGCAGGGTATTGAATTTATTTCCCGCTTCATCATCCCCGGTAACGGAACAAAGCAAAGGGGTGGCCCCCAGCGACTGCACATTAATGGCTACGTTGGCAGCGCCTCCGGGTCTGTTCTCCCTTCCTGTAATGTGCACTACCGGAACAGGTGCTTCGGGCGAAATACGATCTACTTTACCGAAAATGTAGGAGTCAATCATTACGTCGCCAACAATCATTACTTTGAGTTTCGAAAACGACTCCATCAGTTTTATCACTCTTGTTTTTGTATCGCTCACTTTTCTGTTTGTATAGGATAGTTTGAATTAATGCAATTTTTCAAGACTTACTTTGATGCGATGCATAGCTTCGGTCAAAAGCTCATCGGATGTGGCGTACGATATTCTTACACAGGAATCGTTGCCGAATGCTTCACCTGTTACCATCGAAACACGGGCATCGTTCAAAAGAAACATACATAAATCGGATGCGCTTTTTATAATTGTAGTGCCGGTTTTTTTACCAAAAAAACTACTCACATCCGGAAACACATAAAACGCTCCCATGGGCTGGTTTACCCTCATACCAGGTATCTGATTAAGCATGTTTACCACCAAATCACGGCGCCGCCTGTATGTTTCCCGCATCATCTCATGAAAAGCCGGGCCCGACTGCAATGCCGCGAGTGCTGCTTTTTGTGAAATGGAACTTGCCGCCGAAGTAAACTGGCCCTGCATTTTATCGCAAGCATCGGCAATAAACGCGGGAGCTCCTATGTATCCGATTCTCCAGCCGGTCATGGCAAAAGCTTTCGAAACACCATTCACTACAATTACACGGTCCTTAATAAAATCAAAACCGGCAATGCTGTTATGGCTTCCCCCAAAGTTGATATGTTCATATATTTCGTCCGAAACAATATACAGGTCATCGTGTTCCGCCACAACCCCGGCTATTGCTTCCAGTTCATTTTTTGTATATACACTCCCCGAGGGATTGCACGGAGAGGAATAAATCAGCAGCCTGGT
>CAZPKJ010000135.1:0-8451 GCA_964587075.1 uncultured Flavobacteriaceae bacterium
ACCGGGCGGATCGGGCAGGTCGGCGCCGTGCGCGCGGGCTGCCGCCAATACGCCCTTCTTATGATGTAAAACAGAATTGATTTCGGCAGGTATTTTATAACCTACGTCGCCGCCCCCAAGCATAGTTTCGGGTGTTGCGCCTTTTGAATGCGGGTCACCCCCCTGGATCATAAAATCTTTAATTACCCTGTGAAATAACAGGTCGTTGTAAAATCCTTCAGATGCTAATTTTATAAAGTTGTCCCGGTGTTTCGGGGTCTCATTATAAAGTTTGACTTTCATCGTACCATAATCGGTAGAAATTTCAACGATACGTTCACCGGCCGGAGCCCCGGATTTTTTTGATTGGGCAAACGATAAACCAAGTCCTGTAAAGGTTAATAAAACCACTAAGCAAGTTCTTTTGATCATAGATTTGAGGATTTTGTAATATGTAGAAACAATTGTTTCTTTTTTTCGTACTGTTGTGCTACTTTTGATTGTTACACATGCGTGTATACGCGCAATATTAGCAAAAATTGTACTAAAATGAAAGTAATCAAATACATCCTTCCGGCCTTAATAGTGTTGTCGGTGATTGGAAGTTCCTGTAAAAAAACCGGGCCGGCTGAAGCAATTGTGATTGTTTCCGATTCAACCGGGCGCCGTATTTCAGGAGCCACGGTAATCCTCCGGCAGGATAGTATCAGCAATCCGGTGAATGGTGTACAGGCATCCGTAAATGAAGTAGGAGTCACCGATGGTGCCGGCCAGGCCTTTTTTACATTTAAACTGGAAGCGGTTCTTATCGTGGAAGCGCAAAAAGGGCCACTCACAGCCCGCGATTATATCCGCCTGGAGCAGTCCAAACAGGTCACAAAACTGGTGGTAATCAGGTAAACTGTATCTCCCTGAAATAGTTAATGACAGACTTCTTCAGGAGTAAATCCTGCTCTTTAAGACTTAAAGTTGGCATTTTTTCAACCAGTTTCCAGTGAGGCCAGCCCTCAGCATCGGTTCCCGACAATTCATAGTAACCATAAGTGCTTAATAACCGGCAAGTTGCAATGTGCATAAGGTCCTGTTTTTCGGATTTCGAAAACGACCGGCCCCCGACACCCAGCTCCTGAATCCCAATTAAAAAAAGGATTCCCTGCAAATCGGGCTCCACACCAAATTCATCGCCGATTCGTTTGACCAAACGGGTCCACTCCTGCTTAAGCTCCTCAATACTTTTTAAATCCATATTGTTAACAAAATTACGAATTGCCACTGAGGCAGGCGGATGTAAGCCGTAATTTTGTAAGAATACACCAGTGAATTCCTAAATTTGAATGAACAGATAATAAACTGTTCCGATAAAGTCCGGATGAGGTCATTTAAAGTTACCATAGTATTATTTCTGCTCATTTTTTATACCGGAAATTCGTCGACCCCGTCGCGGTCACGCGAAACTATTGATATTGTTTTTTGCCTCGATTTAAGCGGCAGCACCAATGGCCTTATTGATGATGTTCGTGAACGGATGTGGGAGATCATTAATGAAGTGAATTCTTACAGGCCCGCTCCCGAATTCAGGATAGGTGTGGTTGGATTTTCAAGACCAAGCTTTGGAGCTAAGAACGGATATGTGAAAGTGCTGCAGGACCTCACCGGTGATTTCGACAAATTATGCCACGAATTGTACAAATTAAAGCCATCTATTGAAAAAGGCGACCAGCTGGTTGGTGAAGCGCTAAAAGTTTCCATCAAGCAGATGAGTTGGGCCGACAATGATAAAAGCCTCAAGGTCATTTACCTGGTTGGAAACGGTATGGTGAACCTGGGTTACAACAATTACCGTGAAGCATGCGATCTGGCAGTTTCAAAAGGAATTATAATCAACACCATTTATTGCCGTACCCGTAACAATGCCGAACGTGAGCTGCCCGGCTGGCGTGAAATTGCCCGTTTGTCGAACGGAGAACAATACGACATGTTCATTCACAAACGTACCCCCATGGTTCTTACCTCTCCCGACCCGTCGGTATTCAGAGAAATAGCTTTAAGGTTTCATGAAACCTATTTGTATTATGGCGAATCGGGTACCGAACGATATAAGATAATGGCATCAAACGATAAAAATGCGATGATGGCCAATGAGATGACTTACGAATCAAGGATATTTTATAAGATTTCGGATCGGTATCAGTACCATCAGCAAAGCTGGGATATTGTAGACTACCTCAAAATGAGTAATCCCGGACCCGAGGCAATACAAATGGAATATCTGCCCGATTCGCTGAAGTTTAAAACACCCGAACATGTTTTGCAACTTGGGATGAGTTTAAAAGAAAAGCGCAATAAAACCATGATTGAACTCAGGCGCCATTTGCCATACGACCGGCAATTAATTATTAACCGCATGCTTGAAGACCGTGGAATCGACCGCGCACCTATTTTTGAACGCGTAGTTATCAACTCACTGAATAACCTGGCCACTTCCAATGGTTATACTACCAGCAGTGCCTCAAGTATTGAATTTCGACGATGAATTTTCTGGATGCGATAATTGCCGTACCTCTCATTTATGGTGCTTACAAAGGGTTTCAGAAAGGACTTATTTATGAAGTAGCTATGATCCTTGGTCTGATCACAGGAGTATATCTCGGATTTAAATTTTCGGGGTTTGCTTACGACATGTTAAAGAACGTGCTTCCGGATGAGGGAAACCTGCTTCATTTTTTATCATTCCTTATAGTATTTGGTACCATTCTCCTGATTTTCATTTTTTATGCAAAACTCATGGAGGCGGTTCTGAAAATAACTTCGCTGAATATGTTTAATAAATTAGCAGGACTCGTGCTTGGCGTTATCAAATTCACCTTAGCGGTTTCGGTTATATTCTGGCTTTTGAAACCACTCGAAAATTTCGCGAACATCATTCCTGAGAAATCAAGAAATGAATCGTTGCTGTACAAGCCCGTTTTGAAAGCAGCCTCTTTTGTTACTCCGGTTATGGATGATGTTAAGGATCAGTTCCGGAAAAAATTCGGCAGCACCTGATTCAATCCTGTATCAGCATTTCGACACCCGGGAGTTTTTTCCCCTCAATATATTAAAGTAACGCTCCTGCACCGTTCGATACATACGATACCCGGTCACCCAGTCCGATTTTTTTGATAGTCGCAGCTGAATTACCGCCACCTATCAGAGAAAATGCGCCATTTTCGGTTGCTCTTACTATGGCGTTGGCGATTTGTCTGGTACCATTTTCGAAATTCGACATTTCAAAAACGCCCATGGGTCCGTTCCATAATATGGTTTTTGACTGTTGAATAATCACCGCGAAATTTTCGGCCGCAGCGGGACCAATGTCAAGACCCATAAATCCGTCAGGAATATCGCCAGAGGCTGAGACACGAAAAGAAGCTTCGTTACTGAATGAATCGGCAATTACCGAGTCAACGGGAAGGTGAATGGTTACTCCTGCAGCTTCGGCCTTGTTGAGGATTTCTTTCGCCAAATCAATTTTATCTTCCTCACACAACGATGAACCTGTTTTTCCACCCAGGGCCCTGAAAAACGTATATGCCATGCCGCCGCCAATAATCAGGTGGTCGACTTTTTGCATCAGTTGCTCAATGATTAAAATTTTATCCGAAACTTTCGCGCCTCCGGTTATCGCGGTGAATGGCCTTGCGGGATTTGTCAGTACTTTTTGAGCGTTGTTAATTTCATTTGCCATTACATAACCGCATAGTTTGTGGTTTGGAAAAAAACCGGCAACTACCGCTGTGGATGCGTGTCTTCGGTGAGCCGTTCCAAAAGCATCGTTCACATAAACATCGCCCAGTTTCGCCAGCTTCTCCGCGAAAGCGTGCTCACCCTTCTCTTCTTCCTTATAAAACCGCAGGTTTTCCAGTAATAAAACCTCACCGGGCTGCAACGCTGCGCATAATGCTTCCACCCCGGGGCCAATACAATCATTTACAAATTGAACTTTTGTGCCAAGCAACCCCGATAAGGCTTTAACTACGTGCCTGAGTGAATATTTATCGGCAGGACCTTCTTTTGGTCTTCCGAGATGCGACATGAGAATTACCGCCCCATCATCGTTTAATATTTTTTGAATGGTTGGTATGGCGGCCCGTATGCGTGTATCGTCAGTAACTTCTAAACTGTTTTTATCGAGAGGGACATTAAAATCGACTCTGACAAGCGCCTTTTTGCCCGAGAAATTATAGCTATCAATTGTTTTCATGAGCGCAAATTTAGGAGGTTTACACGCATGACGGCTATCCTGCAACCTCATTTTGTTCGTATTTTTGCAACTACAACACTATGAAGTTTTCTGATATATTTGGCAAACAAGAGATTAAAGACCGGCTCATAGCTTCGGTACGCGATAACCGTATCAGTCATGCGCAGCTTTTTTCGGGTTTTGAAGGGAGCTATACCTTGCCGTTAGCTGTCGCCTATGCCACTTATATTCAGTGCGAAAAGCGAACCCAAACCGACTCGTGCGGTCAGTGTGCTTCCTGTGTAAAGCATGCCAAACTGGTTCATCCCGACCTGCATTTCTGCTTTCCGGTGGTCACTAATAAAAAAGTAAAGGACCGTTCACCCAGAAGTTCTGATTTTTTACCGCAGTGGCGAAAAGCCTTTTTAACGAACCCTTATTTTGATCTTACCGACTGGTATAGTGACCTTGGAGTTGAAAACAAACAAGGATTTATATCAGTTGAAGAAAGCGCTGATATTTTACGAAGGATGTTTTTAAAATCATTTGAGTCCAATTACAAGATTCAAATTATTTGGATGCCCGAAAAAATGCGGCACGATGCAGCAAATAAATTGCTTAAATTAATTGAAGAGCCTCCCGGTAACACCGTATTCATTTTAATTACCGAACAACGGGAGCAATTGCTGCCAACCATTTTATCGCGTACACAGCTGGTTAAAATTCCCAGGTTGTCAGTGAATGAGGTAACGACAGCCGTTTCACAAACATTCCAGATTGAACCCCGTTTGGCACGCCGGTACGCGAAACTGGCAGGAGGTAAGTTAAATCTGGCTTTCAGCCTTGCCGGTGAAGTGGAAAAGGAAATTAATTTTGAAAACGAATTCATTTCATGGATGCGGCTTTGTTATAGCCCGTTTCACGAAAAAGATGGTAAAAGTGCCTGGAGTGACCTTACCGTTTGGGTCGACAACATGGCAAAGTCGGGCAGGGAAAACCAAAAACTGTTCTTTTCGTTTTGCCTCGAAGCTACCCGCGAATGTCTGGTAGTGAATCATGGCGACGACACACTGGTTCGGTTCGATGAGGATGTTATTCCCGGCTTTAGCAAATTTGCAAGGTTTATTCATTCCGAAAATGTGGCTGAAATAACTGATTTGCTGAACAAAGCGTATTATGCGGTGGAGAGAAATGCCAACCCAAAAATTTTATTGTTAGCTTTGTCTTTTAAATTGCATAGTTTGCTGAACAGCAATAGGAACTGATGGGCTCTCCCAGATGGGTTCGGCTGTTTAATAATTTTCTTAATTATCATTTAAACTGAAGGAATCATATGGGTTGTAGTTCATGTTCAACCACAGAAGGAAATATATCACCCGGTTGTAAAAACAATGGTACATGCGGCACCAGTGGCTGTAATAAGTTGAATGTTTACGACTGGCTTTCGGATATGCAACTGCCCGAAGGCCATAAACCTTTCAATATCGTCGAAGTTCGTTTTAAGGGAAGCCGGAAAGAATTTTTCAGGAACAACGAGTATCTGGAACTCAAAACCGGTGATATGGTAGCTGTGGAAGGTAATCCCGGCCACGACATAGGCCACGTTTCACTAAAAGGCGAGTTGGTACGCTTTCAGTTAAAGGCCAATGGGTTGGATGAAAATTCAGATCAAATAAAAACTCTTTACCGCCTTGCACGACCGGCAGATGTTGAAAAATGGGAATCGGTAAAAGCTCTCGAGGTGGATACCATGTTTAAAGCCCGCTCGATTGCACTGAAGTTGAATTTAAAGATGAAACTCAGTGATGTGGAATATCAGGGGGATGGTAAAAAAGCAACTTTTTATTATACCGCCGACGACCGGGTTGATTTCAGGGAACTGATAAAAAGGCTTGCTGATGAATTCAGGACCCGCATTGAGATGCGTCAAATCGGGATGCGGCAGGAAGCAAGCCGCCTTGGTGGAATTGGCTCATGCGGCCGTGAATTATGCTGCTCAACATGGCTCACCGATTTTAAAATTGTTTCCACCAGTGCGGCAAGATATCAAAACCTGTCGCTGAATCCGATAAAACTTGCCGGCCAGTGCGGTAAGCTGAAATGTTGTTTAAACTATGAACTGGATGGTTATGTTGAAGCCATCAGGGATATACCCGATACAGGCAATAAGCTGGAAACACTAAAGGGCACTGCTGTTCACCGTAAAACCGATATTTTTAAACGGATGATGTGGTATGCTTACGCAGATGATGCCGCCGGTAATTCACTAAATTCCGATAACTGGATACCACTTCAGGTAGACCGTGTAAAAGAAATTCTTGCTCTTAACAAACAAGGTGAAAAGCCTGTTGATTTGAACGAATACAGCTCACATGTACCGGCGGAAAAGAAAATGGATTACGCCGACGTGGTGGGGCAGGACAGCCTAACCCGTATGATGGACAAAAAACGGGGCAAGAAAAAGAAAAAGAAGAAAGGCGGACAACCACGAACCGATGGTGGGCAGCCGAATCAGCCACAGGCGGCATCAGCGCCAAAGGACAGAAGGGACAGGGGCCGCGACAGCCGGAATCAGAATCAAAGTAATCAAAGTGGTCCCAGGCCACAAAGGAGACCTCAAGAGGGGGGTGGACCTGAACAAAGTGAGAGATCTCAGCCACCTCAGCAGGGACAACGGCCACCACGTACTCCGGTCAAACCGGATGCTCCCAAACAGCAAGCCCCAACCCCTCCCATAGAAAACGACTCAACACGGAACAGGCAGATTCCACCGCGCGTAAAACCTCCCGACAGCAAATGATCAATCGGCTTGCAGTTACAGCGATGGTACCGGTGATGCTTTTGTTTTCATCGTGTGATCCATCACGTGTTTTTGAGGAGAATAAAAAAGTAGCCAACAATGAGTGGGATCTCAATGAACCGTTGTTGTTCCAGGTTAGCATTGACGACACGGTTCAATATCATAACGTATACATAAACGTTAGAAATGCCGGACACTACCGCTTCAGTAATTTGTACCTGTTTATAAACACCATTTTTCCGGGAGGACAATTACAACGGGACACGCTTGAATGTACCCTGGCTGCTCCTGATGGCCGGTGGCTTGGCGACGGCCTCGGTGATATTTGGGACAACCGTATTTTGTTTAAGAAAAATGTACGGTTCCCTCAGGCGGGTGAATACCGGTTTGAGTTAATTCAGGCGATGCGGATAAATCCTCTGCCGGGAATCATGGATGCAGGAATACGTATTGAAAAAGCGCAGTGATCGATCAGTTTTCGCTGACAACTGCAGGTTTAATTTTCTGATAACAGTATCTGGCGTAATAGGTAAACCACGTCACTATTCCGAACAATTTCACGGCGTCTTCAAGAAACGAATCTTCCGGAATTGGCATTGGTAACAAATCAACAAACTGCGAAGAGCCAATCATGGCAGAAGCAATCACCAGTATGATAAATTCAGTTTCCATCAATTCAATTCTGAAAAACACAAGGTAAAACACTATGATGTTTACGTAGATAATATAAACCATATTTTTCGACAAGTAAAAATATTCAGGAAGTACAAATTCGTGCAGCAGGAACAGGTCATCAAACATCAGTAAAGTCGAAATCAAACCAGAGTACAATAAAAAACTCACCGATCGTTTATTTTCATTGGTCCGGGGTAATATGTTATAAGCAAAAAAGCATAACATAGCCGACCCGCACCAAAACAAAATTCCTATATATGAAAAAAAGCCCAGATAGAAAGGTGTATCCATGATTGCAGCCGGGTCCTGGGTAAAATGATCCAGTTCAATATCATTTTCAATTCCAAGAAAAATCACAATCGATAATATAGCCGTGGTAAAGGCATAAACCATCACAAGGATAGGAGCGGCGTTGCGAAATTGGTTGCGGATATCCATTGTTGGCACAAATATAAAATAATCCTCAAGGCACGCAAATTTACCTAACAAAAAAGCCGCTGTATCGGGAGCGGCTTTTTTGTCAGGTAATGGGGTATATTAATAAAACTTGCCCCGGTTATCGATGACGTTCGCTTTTTCCTTTAAGGCATTAAACACTTCATACGTAGCTCGTTGGCGGTACTGTTGTTCGGCCTGTTGCTTGTTGTTTGTGAAATTTTCGGTCGGTGGCGCTTCAGTTACATTATCAACCACCATTACAAAAACTCCGGTGGTTCCTTTAACAGGTTTCGAAAGCTGGCCGTTTTTCATACTGAATGCGGCGCCAACGAATGCT
>CAZPKJ010000136.1:0-8396 GCA_964587075.1 uncultured Flavobacteriaceae bacterium
GGCTTTTACAACACACGTGCCATGGAGTTTTACATGAATCACATCCGTAACCGTGTGGTGCGCGACATGGTTCGAAAAGTGTGGTTGGCTCACCGGAAAACGGTTCCCGATTACCGGGTAGCCGCCCGTACCATCGGTAAATTATCGATTCCGGTGTGGCTGTTTTTCGGAGAGCACGATGTTATTATTCCGCCCGCATTGGGAAAACGGTTTGTGCAGTACGCAGGACCATCAGCCAGGTTGTATATTCTGGAAACCGGCCACCGTGTAAATGAAAAACACGAGGAAATAGGCCGGATTTTACGGGAGCCGGGAGAGAGTCGGCACTGAAAAATGTAGAGTAATAAAAAATCCGTACCTGAATATGGGTACGGATTATATGGTAAAGCCGGTAAAACTATCAGCTGTTCCTGCGTAAAGAAGCCTCATCCGAAACGGTCAGCTTATGGCGTCCTTTTGCCCGGCGGGCTGCAAGTATACGGCGGCCGTTGGCGGTAGCCATTCTTTCACGGAAACCGTGCTTGTTCTTTCTCTTTCTTACCGAGGGTTGAAATGTCCTTTTCATAATTATCTCTTAAATGGGAGTGCAAAAATAAGGAATATTTTAATTGTTAGCTCAAAAAATTTCAATTGATTAAAAATTGTCCATCCCCGTAAGGGTGGTGATTATATATTTGATTAACAGAATTTTGAAGCTGATGTGAATGATTGGCATTCAGTTTATTTGCCGTTTGTTCACATAAATTCCGCATCCGGGACACCGGAGCAGATCCCGTTAAAACCAATTAAACGGCCAGGTAAACCAGTTTTTTGGTTATAAAAAACTCCTCCTTGAAGTAATCTTTCAGCTCCACCACTTCCACCCTGCCCTTAAAAGGATTCAGTTCATCAGCCAGATCGCCGCCTTTAAGGCAAATGATGCCATTGGGGATCGCGTTTTGCCCGCGCTTGCAGAATTTATCGCGGACCCATTTGTGAATATCGGGTAAAGGCGCGGTGGCCCTGCTGACTACAAAATCGAACTTTTCGTTCAGTTGTTCGGCTCGTGAGGTGATGGCCAGTACGTTTTTGAGTCCTGAAGAAGTGGCGATATCCTCTACCACCCTGATTTTTTTCGCAATGGAATCGACCAGGGTAAAGTCGACACCGGGAAACAAAATAGCGAGGGGAATTCCCGGGAACCCGCCACCGGTACCCAGGTCGAGCACCCTGGTGCCGGCACTAAACTTTACAAAACGGGCAATAGCCAGTGAGTGGAGTATGTGACGTTCGTACAGATGCACGAGGTCGGTGCGCGAAATCACATTTATTTTGGCGTTCCATGTTTCGTATTTTTCGCCGAGTCCGGCAAACTGGCTGATTTGCGCAGCGGTTAGTCCTGAAAAATAAGTTGTGATAATAGCTTCGCTGGATGCCATAATAAAAGTAAGTACTATGAATAATCCGGGGTGCGATTCAAAGCTTATGCTCTGAATTTTTCATGATCTGGTATAAAAATTCGCGTGCGCGGAACAGCTGCGCTTTCACGGTACCCAGGGGGAGTTGCAGTTCATCGGCAATTTCCTCGTACGATTTTTCCTGGAAGTAGCGCAGCTCGACCAGTTTTTTGTATCGTGGCTTAAGCCGTTCCACCACATCGCGCATCATCATCACCTTTTGTTTTTTCATCATGTGCTCCTCGGGGTCGGGCTGATTCGAGCGCACATCGATGGTTAATTCGCCGCCGTCGTCGGTTTCAATGCCCCGGTCGAGGGAGTAGGTTTGCTTTCGCTTTTTGCGGATGAAATCAATACAGTTGTTGGTTGCAATTTTAAAAAGCCAGGTGCTGAATGCGTAATCGGGTGTGTATTGTTTGATATTCTTAAATGCTTTTCCAAAAGCTTCAATGGTAAGGTCGTCGGCATCGTCGCGGTTATTCACCATTTTAAGAAGCATAAAATAAATGGAATCTTTGTAGCGCGACATCAGTTCGGCGTAAGCTTTCTGGTCGCCTTTCTCAACGGCTTTTAATACCAGCTTGTAATCCTTGAGTGCCTTATCGCTCAGGTTAGGATTTACTTTCGCTTTCGCGGACTCACTGTTTTCGGTGGTTTCCGTCATTATCGCCATGTTTTGTCTTTGAATAAAAGGTTAGAAATTGAAAGAGCAGGATAAAGCATTATTATTATGAAATCGAAAAACGGCAGCAGCCACAGGATATCCAACTCCCCGAGTTTCTTCATACAACTGCCAAAAATAAGTAATTGAATTAACAATCGGAACAACCAGGCTCCGGCTATCCACTGCCAGGCGAAACCGGTTGCCAGTGCCGTTACCAGGGCTACATAAAACAAAAAATGCGAAAGAAAAAAGGAACCAATTGTCATTTTATGTTTGGTTTTATAATGATGGCCGGTGCTCATATGTCTTTTTTTCTGCTTGAGCCATCCGGCAAACGATTTACGTGTAAACGATTGCGTGAATGATTGGGGATTCAATTCAACTGAAACATTCGAACGTGTTGCGGTTTCGTTAATGAACAGGTCATCATCGCCCGACATGATGTGATTGTGGCTGGCAAAACCCTTGTTGCGAAAAAACAATGTTTTGCGGTACGAAAGGTTCCTTCCCACACCCATATAAGTGCTTCCGCGCAAAGCGGCCGATAAATATTGAACCGCATTAAACACGGTATCCATCCGAACCCATTTGTTAAGCAGGCCCGGTGCCTTCCGGTAGGCACCATAACCGATAATAATCTCCTTGTCATCGTTGTAACCCGACACCATGTGTGATATCCAGTCGGGCGAAACCGGCGAACAGTCGGCATCGGTAAGCAGCAACACATCATGCTGAGCGGCTTTTATTCCGAGCGACAGCGCGAACTTTTTACCATGCCGGTATTTTTCCTGTTCGTTGATAGTTACCACTTTCAGGTGAGGGAACTGTGGTTGCAGTTCTTCCAGGTATTTCCCCGACTCATCCCACGAGCAATCGTTCACCACCACTACCTGGTACTGCGGATAATTTTGAGTGAGCACCAAGTTCAGATTTTCTTTCAGGTTCCGAAGCTCATTTCGGGCACACACAATTACTGAAACCGGCATTGTTCCTTTAGAACGGGCGGGCACCTTATAAAAGGCGAGCCGTCCAAAGTGAACCAGGTAATGATATAGCTGTACCAGCAACATCACACCACCTGCAATCCCCCATGTCGCCCCCTGATTCAAATATTCCATGATCACAATTAACGGCTAACCGGCAAAGCTAAAGACTATTGAATAGGACATTATTTCTACCTTTGACAAGATATTAACAGCGCCGGTGTGAACAGAGGTGTATAATACCACAGCCCGGATGGGGTACAAGGATTTGATATCACCCTGAGTGCATTGATGTTAACTCACGGAACCGGCAACGTTTTAAAACAACAGATAGGTGACCCGGTGTTCATGGAAGAATTAATAACCATTAAATCTGAAATTATTGCAGTCATTTTATGAAATTCCGGCTTCTCGCACTCGATAATCAGTCAAAGGCGCGCGCGGGGGCAATCATAACCGGGCATGGTGAAATAGCGACCCCTATTTTTATGCCGGTAGGTACGGCAGGGTCGGTAAAGGGTGTTCATCAGCGCGAACTGGACCAGGATATTAAGGCACAAATTATACTAGGCAACACCTATCATTTACAACTCAGGCCCGGGACACCGTTGTTGCAGCGCGCTGGCGGTTTACACAAGTTCATTGGGTGGGATAAGCCCATACTTACCGATAGCGGCGGATACCAGGTTTATTCGTTATCGGAAAACCGCAAGATAAAAGAGGAGGGTGTTCACTTCAGGTCGCATATTGACGGTTCGAAACATTTTTTATCGCCCGAAACTTCCATTCAGATTCAGCGTGAAATAGGCGCCGATATTATTATGGCATTTGATGAGTGTACCGCCTGGCCGTGCGATCACCGTACAGCCAGGAAGTCGATGGAAATGACACATCGCTGGCTGAACCGCTGCTGCGAATATTTCGACAGCAACGAACCGCTTTACGGATACCATCAATCGCTGTTTCCAATCGTGCAGGGCAGCACCTTTAAAGATTTGAGGATTCAGTCGGCCGAAGTAATTGCATCAGCCGGCCGTGAGGGGAATGCCATTGGCGGATTGTCGGTTGGTGAGCCGGCCGATGAAATGTACGCCATGACGGAGCAGGTTTGTGAAATACTTCCAGTTGACAGACCCAGGTACCTGATGGGTGTGGGTACTCCTGCCAATATTCTGGAATGTATTGCGTTGGGAATAGATATGTTTGATTGTGTGATGCCCACGCGGAACGCGCGTAACGGAATGCTGTTCACATCGCGTGGTATTATTAACATACGAAATGAAAAGTGGAAAGACGACCTCTCACCCATTGACTTGGATGGAACGGCGTTTGTTGATACCCTGCATTCGAAAGCTTATCTGAGGCACCTGGTGATATCGAAAGAAATGCTGGGTGCTCAAATTGCCACGATTCATAACCTCGCCTTTTATTTATGGCTGGTGGGTGAAGCGAGGCGAAGAATTATTGAAGGCAGTTTCACCGCCTGGAAAAATACGATGGTTAAACAACTTGCAACACGGTTATAAAATGCGTGGTATAAAAATCCTCGACCGGTATATTATTGTCAAGTTCCTGACCACCTTTTTTTTCGCGCTGGGATTAATCATACTTATAGCTATTGTATTCGATTTATCGGAGAAAATTGATGACTTCCTTGAGAAGAAGGCGCCATTCAAGGCGATAATATTCGATTATTATCTGAATTTCGTTCCCTACTTCGCTAACTTGTTTTCGCCGCTGTTTATTTTTATTTCGGTTATATTTTTCACCAGCAAGATGGCCGGACAAACGGAGATAGTGGCTATTTTGTCGAGTGGTGTAAGTTTCAGGCGGCTGCTTGTTCCCTACATGGTGGTTGCCGCGTTGCTGGCGGGTATGTCGTATTACCTGAACGGATATGTGATCCCCAATGCCAACAAGGTACGGCTTGAGTTTGAGAATAATTTTATTAAGAATCCTTATGTGTTGAAGGCGCGGAACATTCACCGGCAGATTAATCCGGGGGAGTTTATATTTTTTGAGAGTTACAACACGATCGATAATCTGGGTTTCCGGTTTACGTACGAGAAGTTTGAAGACAACAAGCTTGTGTACAAGTTTAAAAGCGACCGGCTGGTGTGGGATACCGTGTCAAATATCTGGAGGGCTGAAAATTATCAGTTGCGTCGAATCGACGGGATGAATGAGGTGATCAGGAGCGGGCCCCGGCTGGAGAGTCATTTCGGATTTTTTCCATCGGAGTTTACTACCCGCAACAGCAACATTACAACCATGGATAATAATACGCTGGATGCCTATATTAAAGATAAGCGTATGCGTGGCGCTGAAGGGATTCAGTTTGATGAGGTTGAAAAGTACCGGAGGTCGTCGTTTCCGTTTGCTACGTTTATCCTCACCCTGATAGGCATTTCATTGTCGAGTAAAAAAGTTCGTGGTGGAATTGGAATTCAAATTGGTGCGGGGATATTGCTGAGTTTTACATATATTATGTTTATGCAAATCAGTACTACGTTCGCCACCAATGGTAATTTACCTGCCGTGGTGGCGGTATGGATTCCGAATATTGTTTTTGCGGTTATTGGTGTGTATCTCTACAAAAAGGCGCCGAAGTAATAGTATGAGCTTATAAGAATTATTTATACTTACTGTAGTTATATTTTTTAATTACATTAAATTAATCAATTCGATTCAAGAATTCTTTGTGCAAACCATAGAAATCATAGCGGCCCAACTCCGCGAACCGGTGTGCGCGCATTTTCGCCGCAAAGTCAGAAAGTACACAACGAAATAATTTTACACTTTTAACTTTTGCCTCCGATTGCGTACATACGTGCAAGCATCACTTCACTAAAAACTTTTCGCGATAACTTTGTGGTCTTGCTACCATGGTGACCCGACTCTCTGCGAACCGGATGAGCGCACAGGGGATGCCCCGATACTAAAGTTGAAAAGTAAAGACCCGAAACCGGTTTCATTCAAACAATTCATGATATTTGCGCTGTCAAAACACAACGTGATGAATCCGTTTAACACCCACACCAACTATTCGAACCGTGTTTACGGTCTGGATGTATTCAGGGCCGTGGCCATTATACTGGTTGTATTAAGTCATGGCGGATTTATCATCGACAAAGCCTTGCCAGGTTTTCCATGGGTGGGATTAATTGACGGAGTAGAGCTCTTTTTTGTATTAAGCGGATTTCTGATTGGTACCATCCTGATAAAAATTTATGAAAACGAGGAACCAGAGACCGGCTCACTGATATCGTTCTGGAAACGGCGATGGTACCGAACCCTGCCCAACTACTACCTCATTTTACTGGTAAACGTAATATTTGTATACACCGGAATTATTAAAGGCAACATCGACCACTTCAACTGGAAGTTTTTATTTTTTCTGCAAAATTTCCATGAGGGATTTACCGACTTTTTCTGGGAGTCGTGGAGCCTTACCATTGAAGAGTGGTTTTATGTGCTGACACCACTTTCCATTGGAGCGGCGCATTGGGCAGGAAGAAAATTTATATCGAGAAAAAATATTGTACTGCTGCTGGTGGCAGCATATATTCTTCTGCCACTATTATACCGTATCAGCATATCGCATCAACAACTGGATAACTTCTGGATTGATGTTCAGTTCCGGAAAGTAGTAATGACCCGGCTGGATGCCATTATGTTCGGCGTATTTTTCGCCTGGCTGAAATATTATCACATCAGCCTGTTTAAGAAAATAGCGGCACCCGCCTTTATCGGAGGACTGATTCTGATGTATACCGCCATGCATATATCAAAAGGTGAACCCCTTGGTTTTTATTCAAAAACATTTTACTTCTCCTGCATCGGTATCGGCGCTTCCCTGTTGCTGCCCTTTGCCGATTCGGTAAAAAAATTCAAAACTCCCATCGGAAAAGCAGTTACTCACATTTCACTTATCTCCTACTCCATGTACCTGGTAAACCTTTCGGTAGTGGCCCAGGTAATTGAGGTACATTTTATGCCCGAATCAAAAACGGCCTCTGTTCTGACTTATCTGGCTTACTGGCTGGTTGTGATAGTACTTTCCACCATCATCTATAAATTTTTTGAAAAGCCGGTTATGGACCTGAGGGATCGATCCACCCGGAAGGTCTCGATTTAAACAGGCTATATACTGCCGGACTCATATTTCACGCAACCACCTTTTTTTCAGGACTTTAGTTAACTTTTTTGGTTTGCCCAATCATGATGTTAATAACTTTGTTTAACATTTAATGATATTTCTTAAACATTATTTTGTTTCGACTTGTTAGGATGAAGCAAATAAAAACTAACTAAAAATATATGATCATGAAAAAATTAAAATTACAATTTATCATTTTGATTGGGTTGATACTTACCAGTGTTTCGTCATACTCACAATCAGAATTACAGGTTATTCACAACAGTTCAGACCCCGCGGCATCTGAAGTAGATGTATATGTTAATGGTACATTGACCCTTGACAACTTCGCTTTCCGGGAAGCAACACCTTTTATTAATCTGCCATCAAACACGCCAATTAATGTAGGTATTGCTCCTCCCAACAGTATGATGGCATCTGATACACTGGTAAATTTTACCGTTACCCTGTTACCCGGTGAAAAATATGTCGCTATTGCAACGGGTGTACTCACGCCTGCGGCTTTCGCGCCAAACCCCGATGGTATTGCAACCGGTTTTAATCTGACAATAATCGGAGACGCACAAACTGTTTCCTCGGCTCCGGGTAATGTTGACTTTGCCGTATATCATGGAGCTACCGATGCACCAGGTGTTGATGTGATTGCAAGGAATGTTGCCATACTGGTAAATGACGCATTTTACAGGGACGCCACACCATATATTTCAGTTCCGGCCGCTGATTATTTGTTGGATGTTACTCCTGCAAACGATAACAATACAATTGTTGCGTCATTCGCAGCTGATCTTTCAACATTAGCAGGCGGAGCAGCGGTGGTATTTGCTTCCGGATTTCTCGATCCTTCCGTGAATCAAAACGGAGAAGCATTCGGATTGTATGCAGCACTTTCGGATGGTACTGTTATTCCTTTGCCACAAACCAGCCAGGCACGGCTCCAGGTGATTCACAACGCTGCTGATCCTGCTGCCGCTTCTGTTGATGTTTATCTCAACGGTACGCTTGCATTACCGGGATTTGCATTCAGGACAGCCACTCCCTTTATTGATGTACCCGGCGATACTCCAATAAATATTGGTGTAGCAGCAGCGGGCAGTTCCAGCGTGAATGATACATTGGTAAACTTTACCGTTCAGTTTGACAATGCGAAAACTTAT
>CAZPKJ010000137.1:0-8317 GCA_964587075.1 uncultured Flavobacteriaceae bacterium
GTACCTGATTAGAATGCACTTTTACCTCATCTCCTGTTTCAACATCTATAAAACGGTAAGGGCGGTTTTCAAAGTTAAATTCCAGCTCCAGGTTTTTATCGGCAACATGAAATAAAATCACTTCATGTTTGTTGTACTTGAGATGTTGCAACGCGTCAAAAATAACATTCGCCTCCGAGGCACTGTTCTCCATCATATCACTGAAAATGATTACCAGTGACCGCCGGTGAATGGATTCGGCAATCTGGTGAAGGGCCTCAGCCGCAGAAGTTTTCCTCTTGACCTCCACACCACCCGAATTCATGGCTTCTTCCAGTTTCATAAATAATAATTGCTGATGAACCGAACTTGACCTGGTTTGTGTGTTTTCATCGAGCTTGTCCGAAAAAATACTCAACCCTACGGCGTCGCGCTGCAATTTTAACAAATGCATAATGGCAGCGGCACAATGAACCGAAAACGTAATTTTATTCATTACCGGATGCTTGTGCAATTCCTTTTGAGGGAAATGCATACTGGTGGAGTTGTCGATAATTATCTGACAGCGTAAATTGGTTTCTTCCTCATACCGCTTCACAAAAAGCTTATCGGTACGGCCAAAAAGCTTCCAGTCGATATGCCGGGTTGATTCACCGGTATTATACAAACGGTGTTCGGCAAACTCCACTGAAAAACCATGAAACGGACTTTTGTGCAATCCCGTAATAAAGCCTTCTACAACTTGCCGGGCAAGTAGCTCCAGGTGACTGATTTGTCGTACTTCCTGTTGATTAATTGGCAAGTGATGATTGATTAAATGATAAAAAACGGAACCGTTACTACAGAACTTAGTGCAATGATAAAAAAAACATAAAGCGGAAAACTCCTTTGGGGACCTTTCCGCTTTATAAAATCGGTTTTTAAGATGCCATCTGGTTGTTCAGCTTGCCGGCAAGTACCGATTTGGGTACTGCCCCAACCTGCTTGTCGACAACCTCGCCTCCTTTAAATATAAGTAACGTAGGTATATTCCGGATGCCGTATTTGGTTGAAATACCAGGATTACTGTCTACATCTACTTTACCCACGACAGCTTTCCCATCGTAGTCTTTTGATAATTCCTCAACAACCGGCCCTACCATTCTGCAAGGTCCGCACCATTCCGCCCAAAAATCAACAAGTACCGGTTTATCGGATTTTAAAACTAACTCATCAAAGTTAGCATCGGTTAATTCAATTGCCATAATTTTTCTGTTATTTAATTATTTTGTTAAAATACTTTTTTTCTGGTTAATGGGCAGCAGCAACGTAGTAAATTTTTCCTGCTGTTTCCGTGGGAATGATATGTCAATATCCATACCACTACTTTAAATCTGCCAATTCGTCAGTCACGTGTTGATTTTGAACTTGATACCCCTTTTGAATTCAAGGTCTTCAAACAATTGCCTGTTAAAATTCACTTTCACCTTACGGGATGCCAGTTCTACCCGGTTTTCGTCATCCTTAACAGCAAAACGCACCGGAAGTTTACCGGGATGTTGTTTTAATAATTCCTCCAGTGTTTGCACCGATGAAGAATTGATATCGTTAAGGTTCAAATTCAGCGTAAGGCTTTTTGAAAACTCATTACCAACATCGGGTAAAAAGCGGATGTTTTGCACTTTTATTTCAAGCAGGTTTGAATCGTTGTACCGGGGTTGCACACGTGCCTTTACGAACAGGTAATATTCAGCTGTTATGTATTGCTTGAATTTCAGGTAGTCATCCGAAAAGAGCGCCAGCTCTACCGAACCGGTATAGTCTTCGAGCACCATCACGCCAAAGGGTTTACCCGATTTGGTGGTACGGTGATTGGCACTGGTCACTATTCCGGCGAAAGCCAGTTCTTTTCCCCGGAAACGGGTAAGTTCGTTTAGCTGGCTGCAGGGTACATTACAGAAATACTCAATTTCGAACCGGAATGTATCGAGCGGATGACCGGATACATAAAATCCAATTACTTCTTTTTCGTTGCGAAGTTTTTCGAGTTCCGACCAGGGTTCGGACGGCTGAAATTTCGGCGGGGGCATATCAACGGCACTGGCATCACCAAAAAGTGAAACCTGTTGCGAATTTTTGGCATCCTGATTACCGTTACCATAGCGGATTGCTTTTTCAAGATTGGTTATGTTGTTATCGCGAGGATCTTTTTCGAACCATTGTGCCCTGTGTGAATGATGATCGAAATCGAAGGCGCCTGCCATAATCAGGCTTTCGAGACAGCGTTTATTCACACTTTTAAGCACAACCCGCGACAAGAGATCCAACAGACCTGTAAATTTACCATGCTGCTTTCGTTCAGAGATAATGGCTTCAACAGCCCCCTCGCCAACCCCCTTTACGGCCCCCAGTCCAAATCGTATTTCACCACTCTTGTTAACCGAAAAATGATAATCCGATTCATTCACATCGGGGCCCAAAACTTTTAACCCCATCCGCTTACACTCTTCCATGAAGAAGGTAATTTTATCGATGTTCGAAAGGTTGTGTGTAAGCACCGCCGACATATACTCACCGGGATAGTGTGCTTTAAGGTAAGCGGTTTGATAGGCCACAAACGCATAACATGTAGAGTGTGATTTGTTGAATGCATACTGCGCGAAAGCTTCCCAGTCGGTCCAAATTTTGGCACAAACCGCCGGATCATGTCCATTGGCCTTGCAACCATCTATGAACTTCGATTTCATTTTGTTTAGTACCTCGAGCTGCTTTTTACCCATGGCTTTTCGAAGAGTATCGGCATCACCTTTGGTAAAATTTGCCAGTTTTTGCGACAACAGCATCACCTGCTCCTGATAAACAGTAATCCCGTATGTCTCTTTCAATATCTCTTCCATATCGGGCAGGTCGTAGGTAACCTGTTCCTTTCCGTGTTTCCTTGAAATGAAATTCGGAATATATTCAATGGGGCCGGGCCTGTACAAAGCGTTCATGGCAATCAGGTCCTCAAATTTGTCGGGTTTTAATTCACGTAAATACTTTTGCATTCCCGCCGACTCGAACTGAAAGGTACCGTTGGTTTCGGCACGCTGGTACAGTTCAAAAGTAAGGGTGTCGTCGAGCGGTATTTCATCAATATTTATGGTTACATTATGATTTTGTTTAATCAGGCCGAGCGCCGATTTGATAATGGTAAGTGTTTTCAGTCCCAGGAAATCCATCTTGATGACGCCTGCGTCTTCAATTACCTTACCCTCGTACTGGGTGATAAGTAAGTCAGAATCTTTTGTTGTGGCAACCGGAATGAGTTCCGTCAGGTCCTGTGGTGCAATAATAATTCCGGCCGCATGGATCCCGGTTCCTCTTACCGATCCCTCAAGAATAAGTGCTTCTTTCAGAGTTTTCGATTTGATGTCGTCACCTGTTCGCAGTTCGCGAAGTTTTTTAATATTCTCCAGTTCATCGGCGCCAAGCCCCTCTTTTTCTTTCAATCCCTTATCGCCTTCAAAAGGTGCATTCATAATACGGTCCAGCGAAATTCCGGGTCTGTCGGGTACCAGCTTTGCCAGATAATTGGCTTCGGGCAAAGGTAAATCGAGAACCCTTGCAACATCTTTTATACTCATTTTGGCGGCCATGGAACCATAAGTAACAATTTGGGCCACCTGGTTCTTGCCATATTTTTCTACTACATAATCAATAACGCGCTGTCTTCCCTCGTCATCAAAATCGGTGTCAATATCGGGCATCGACTTTCGGTCGGGGTTGAGGAAACGCTCGAAAAGCAGATTATACTTGATGGGATCGATGTTAGTAATACCAATGCAAAAGGCCACTGCGGATCCGGCAGCTGAGCCCCTGCCCGGTCCTACAAATACACCCATATCGCGTCCGGCCTGAATAAAATCGGCAACAATGAGAAAGTATCCGGCAAACCCCATGGTTTGTACCGTGTGCAGCTCAAAGTTTAAGCGTTCTTCAATTTCAGGCGTAATTTCATGATACCGTTTCCGGGCACCTTCCCAGGTGATGTGGCGCAAATAATCATCCTGGGTTAAGAACCCTTCGGGAATTACATAATTGGGTAACAGGATATCCTTTTTCAGATTAAGAACTTCAACTTTGTCGACGATGTGATTGGTGTTATCAATCGCTTCGGGTATATCGCTGAAAAGTGCCGACATTTCGGCAGGGGTCTTAAAGTAAAACTGATCATTGTAAAAAGCGAATCTTTTACCCTTCGAAAACATTTCGTCATCGGTAAATTCCTTCATGGTAGGCGTACTTTGTTTTTCGCCTGTATTTATACACAAAAGAATGTCATGCGCGTTGGCATCTTCCTGATCAATGTAATGGCTGTCGTTTGAGGCAATCACACGAACATTGTACTTAAATGCCCATTTCAGCAATAATTCATTAACCTTGTTCTGTTCAGGGATATCGTGCCGCTGCAACTCAATGTAATAATCGTCGTGGAAAATATCGAACCACCAGCGGAACTCCTTTTCGGCTTCCTCTTCACTTTTTTGCATGATAGCGCGTGGAACCGAGGCACCCAGGCAACAGGTAGTAGCAATAAGTCCCTGATGATACTTTTTAATCAGTTCTTTATCTATCCTTGGATATTTTCCGTAGAGGCCTTCGATATACCCCAGCGAACACATTTTTACCAGGTTCTTATAGCCTTCGGCATTTTTTGCCAGTAAAAGCTGATGAAAACGCTGATCCTTATCATCTTTGGTAAAAACCCGTTTGTGACGGTTTTCTACCAGATAAAACTCACACCCTACAATTGGTTTTACCTTCAGCTGTCCCGATTCTGTTTTATGCTTATAGGCCTCAGCAACAAACTGAAAGGCACCAAACATGTTTCCATGATCGGTAATGGCAATGGCCGGCATATTATGTTCAGCGGCTTTTTTATAAAGTTTTGATATATCCGCAGCACCATCGAGCAACGAAAATTGCGTATGCACGTGTAAATGAGAAAATTGAGACATTGTAGGGTGAGAAATTGGTGTATTAAATTAAAAAAAGTAATTATGATTCGCTGCCCGTAAAGTTACCCAATTCGCAGGTGCACCGGGTATTTGTTGAAAAAAATTAACAAAAACTTTCTGCTGAATCAGGGCATGAATATCTAAAAGATTTGAACTCAGTGTGAGTTGCGCTTCCTGATAAAATGATGAAAGCAACCGGAAATGTAATTCACGGTTGCTTTATCATTGTCATTTGAGTTGAACTTTAAACCTTTTATTTAATCATAGGCAAAATGTTTTTGAGTGTCTTTTGTTTTACAAACATATAGCTGTTAAACAGTGCCGAAAGCACCAATTTGCCGATTGTTGACAGATGTAAGAATTGTTGGAAAAACAGCCTGTTTTATGAACCTGTTTTCCAATAATGGCGCGGTTTTTCTTCGTATTTTCGGGCCTTTACCAAAGTAAGGTTCCGGTATTATATACTCTCAATGCAGGAGAATTTACGAAAACCGCCTTCCGGCTTATCTGCAAGGCCAAAAATGAACCTCAAAGTAGCTATGCGTAAAAGCAAAAGTTCCGTCTCAGCGGCATTTATTGCGATGCAATTCACCGGCTTTTTATAGCTTTGGCTGATAAATTGATTAGAGAACATGCGTTATTTTTTAGTCTTACTGATATTATTCCAGTGGCAGTTTGCCACGGCCGAAGTAATTTATGAGGTTTCATTTCCAAATCCCAACACCCATTATATTCATGTTACCATCCATTTCAGGGAATTGCCAAAAGATTCGTTTGAAGTTAAAATGCCCGTTTGGATACCCGGATCGTACATGGTGCGTGAATTTTCGAGAAATGTAGAATCTTTCAGGGCTTTTGATCCAAAGAATAAGCCTGTTCCCTTCAGTAAAATTTCAAAAAACACCTGGCGTATTTACAACGACACCGCTACTGCCATGTCGGTAAGTTACCAGGTTTACGCGTATGAGTTATCGGTTCGAACCAGTTTTGTTGATATCGACCATGCTTATATAAACGGCACTTCGGTTTTTATGTACACTCCCACACTCATGAATGCTCCGGCCCTGATAAATTTCAAGCCGTACAAGTCGTGGAACAATATTTCAACCGGTCTTATGCCATTCGGTACCAGTAAATGGAGCAGGGTAGCCGAAAATTATGATGAACTGGCCGACTGTCCGGTCGTTATCGGAAACCAGGATATTTTTTCATTCGATTTTAATGGCATTCCGCATCACATAGTCATGATTGGCAGCGGTACCTACAACAAGGATGTATTGATAAAAGATTTCTATAAAATTGCCGAAGAATGTACCCGAATTTTTGGGGAAAACCCTTTGAAGGAATACTATTTTATCATTCACAATATTAGTGCCGGTGGCGGTGGCCTCGAACACCGGAATTCCTGTTCGGTAATTACCAACAGGCATGCGTACGATAAGGAAAAATCCTACAAAAGTTTCCTCAGCCTGATAGCACATGAGTATTTCCACCTTTGGGCCATAAAACGCCTCAGGCCCGCTGAGCTTGGTCCTTTCAACTACGATGCCGAAAACTATTCGAACCAGCTGTGGTTTTTTGAAGGGTTTACCAGTTACTTCGACGATTACATAATATACAAAACAGGTCTTTATACCGAAGCAGAATACCTGAATATTGTTAAGAATAACCTGCAAATCGTTGTTAACACTCCCGGCGACAGGATTCAATCACTCGCCGAATCGAGTTTCGATGCCTGGATTAAATACTACCGGCAAAATGAAAATTCACGCAATGCCACCGTATCGTATTATACCAAAGGCGGTGTGCTTGGAGCTATCACCGACATCGACATTATACATAGCACCGGCGGAACTAAAACACTGGCTGATGTATTTCACTATCTCTATCACGAACACTTTTTAAAGACAGGGAAAGGCATTAGTGACGCCGATTTACAAAATGCCTTTGAAGTGGTTGCAGGAAAAGACTATGATGCGTTTTTCGAACAATACATTTTTGGCACTGAGCCTGTCCCTTACGAAAATTATTTTGAACTGGCCGGTTTGAAACTTGTCCGTACCGATGGCAAACGGAATCAGCCCGGCTACCTCGGAGCAACGTTTACCCATAGCGGTAGCCGATTGCTGGTGTCGTATGTCGAAAGGGGCTCAGCTGCCTGGGAGCAGGGGCTTTATACCCATGATGAAATTACCGGCGTTGATGGAAAGGAGCCCATGCAGGTTCGCGATTACCTGGCTGAAAAAAAGCCGGGTGACAAAGTGAAATTTTCAATTATCAGAGCCGGGCTGGAACGCGAGTTCACTATTCAGCTTGGTGAATCGCCCAACATGGAATTTGAGTTTGAATTTATCAAAAAACCAACACCGGAACAGGAAGCCGTTCGCAGAAAATGGTTGCCTATGGGTGAAAAACTCTGAAAATCCTGCAACTTCTTTCTACTGAACCCTGCTCTTAAACGTTGCATTATAACACTATGAAGTGGATCATATATATACTGCTGTTCCTGTCAGTAACAAGGGTAACGGCACAAGACGTTGCAGGCTTAAACAGAGCCAACCGGTCATTAACTTATGAACAGACCATATCGGCATATGAAACCCTGTCGAAGAAATATCCGCAGTCGAAACTGCTTGTTGCCGGTTTAACGGATATCGGAAAGCCGCTACATTTGTTTGTTATTTCCAAAGACAAAATTTTTGATCCTGCAGAAGCACGGCGGAAAGGTAAATCCATTATACTTATTAATAACGGAATCCACCCGGGTGAACCCGATGGCATTGATGCATCGGTGCGCGTTGCACAGGATTACCTGAGTGGTAAAGCCGAACTTCCCGGGAATGTCATTATTTGTATCATCCCCGTTTTTAACATCGACGGATCGTTGCGGCAGGGATGTTGTACCCGTGCCAACCAGAACGGGCCTCTCAACCAGGGTTTCAGGGGAAACGCCCGCAACCTCGACCTGAACCGCGACTTTATCAAATGTGATTCTGAAAACGCCAGATCCTTTACCGCCCTTTTCCACTCATGGGATCCGGATGTGTTTGTTGATACCCACGTTAGTAACGGTGCCGACTACCAGTACACCATGACACTGATATCTACCCAGCATAATAAACTGGGTGGCGAAGCCGGTAATTTTATCAAAAATAAAATGACTCCTGCCATTTTCGAAATGATGAAAGAGCAGGGTGAAGAAATGGCCCCCTATGTAAATACCACCAGGTACGATGCCCCTCCTGAAACAGGAATTTACGGTTTTCCCGATCTGCCCCGTTATGCAAGTGGTTACGCGGCCCTTTTTCATTGCCTCGCGTTCGTACCTGAAACACATATGCTCAAACCGTTCGAAAAAC
>CAZPKJ010000138.1:0-8202 GCA_964587075.1 uncultured Flavobacteriaceae bacterium
TGTCGCTAAGAAATGATATTGAAACGGCATCAATAAATGGCAGCCGTTTCCCGTTTTCATATTCGAAGTAGTCGGGGTTTTTTAAAAATATTAAGCTGGTACGCTCCTCCCACAACTTAAACATGAACGGTCCCGTACCAACCGGGTTTTTCCGAAAGTCTTTCTTATAATGATCAACTATCTCCATAGGTACTACCGAACAATACATGCTCGTAAGTAATCCTGTAAAAGGAGGAAAGGCTGTTTTAAGTGTAATGGTAAAAGTTGAATCATCCGGAGCGTTAAAGAGGTATTTGCCATCGGGTCCCGTGGCTACATGGTTAAACACCCAGAATCCCGGAGAGGCGACCGACGGATCCGTGATACGGTTAAAGCTGTAAACAAAATCACCCGCTACAACCCGTCTGCCAACACCATTATGAAACAAAGAATGGTGGTGAAAATAAACATCACTTCGCAAGTGAAAAGTATATTGCCTGTTATCGGCCGACACCGACCACGAATGTGCGATTGCAGGAACTACCTCAAGACGGTCGTTCATTTGAACCAATCCGTTATACAACTGGTTGCATGCCCATATATCGGCTTGTCCTTTGGCAAATGCTGGATCGAGTGAACTGATGCCTGAGGCTTCATTATACCGGAATACTGTACGTGTTTCACTTTGGTGAAGCCCGCTTTTGCATCCATTCAGGAATAACAACAGTACTGCCAACGCAATAACCCTGGTTCTCATGAGGCGAAAATAGTTGTTTTAGCGAAGCCGTGTGCCTGCAATGGCACGAATACCTTTTTATGCATTGTTTTCGATGCTTTCACTATCAATCTATTGTGGATATAGTACTTCAATTTGTTACCTTTGCACCGTGATTAAAAGCCGGACTATAGCATTTCATACGCTTGGGTGTAAATTGAATTTTGCCGAGACTTCCGCCATTGGAAAGCAGCTTCAGGATTCGGGGTATCAGAAGGTACTAATGAATGAAAGTCCGGATGTATTCTTATTAAATACCTGCTCGGTAACGGCTAATGCCGATAAGGAATGCCGGACTATTGTGAACCGTGTTTTAGCTGTTAACCCTGCGGCAATTGTGGTTGTAACCGGCTGTTTTGCCCAATTAAAGCCGGATGCTATAGCGTCAATTCCCGGAGTTGACCTGGTTTTGGGTGCCGGCGAAAAGTTTAACGCACCCGGTTATATCAATGATTTGTTCGAAAAAGGCCCGGCAAAAATAAAATCATGCGAAATAAGCCAGGTCACGGATTTTAAATCATCCTGGTCCTCGGGCGACCGTACCCGGGTATTTTTAAAAGTACAGGATGGCTGCGATTATAATTGTAGTTTTTGTACCATTCCGCTTGCTCGCGGAAAGAGCCGAAGCCAATCCATTCAGAATGTGTTGATGGATGCCAGGGAAATTGCTGATTCCGGTGCACAGGAAACCGTACTAACAGGAATCAACCTTGGCGATTTTGGAATTCCTGATCCAGCATCAGGAGCGCGTTCATCCACATTTCTTGAATTGATTCAGGCCCTGGAACAGGGAGTTACTACCAACCGCTTGAGGATTTCCTCTGTTGAACCCAATCTGCTTGATGATGAAATTATAATTCAATTGTCGAAATCTCAAAAATTTGTCCCGCATTTTCACATTCCCCTGCAAAGTGGCTCTGATAATATTTTGCGTAAAATGCGACGCAGGTATTTAACAGCACTCTATCGTAACCGGATTGAATCTATAAAAGCACTTATACCCGACAGTTGCATTGGAGCCGATGTAATAGTTGGTTTTCCCGGTGAGTCTGAAAAGGATTTTCAGGAAACTGTTGAATTTATACAGAGTTTGGATTTGTCTTACCTGCATGTATTCACATATTCGGAACGCGATAATACATCAGCTCCGCAAATGGCTGATCCGGTACCTGTAGGTGTCAGGAAAGAACGCAATAAGATACTCAGAATTTTATCCGCGAAACTTCAGCGTGCATTCTATACAAAACATCTTGGCTCAACACGCAACGTGTTGTTCGAAGCCGACAATAAGGATGGCATGATGCATGGTTATACCGATAACTACATCCGGATAGCAGTTCCTTATACAACGGAATTGATTAACAAAATTGCCGAATGTACCTTGCGGGGTATTAATCCCGATGGTGATGTAACAGTTCATATCCACGATTTGGCTTTCGCCTGATAATTACCGGTTACCTTTCATTAATTTTTATCACTCATGTATCCTACCATTTCCGATTTGATTTTTGATCTGACCGGGTTGAATATTCCTTTACCTATTCAGAGCTTTGGATTTATGCTGGCCGTATCATTTGTTTTAGCCGCGTGGACATTATCGCTTGAGCTGAAACGTAAGGAGAAACTTGGAATTTTTAAAGCTGTACCGGTTGAAACGGAAGTAGGGAAACCCGCATCGCTTTCGGAACTAATCACATCTTTTATTATTGGCTTTCTGCTGGGATACAAACTTCTTTACGCCGCGTTGAACTATACCGAATTCGTAAACGATACGCAGGGGATACTTCTTTCTTTGGATGGCTCTTTTGCAGGTGGTGTAATTGCCGGAACGGTAGCTGCCTATTTACGCTTTCGCGAGAAGAAGAAACAGGTTCTGGCAAAGCCCGAAGTACGAAAAGAACTCGTTCGTCCCTATGAACTGGTTGGTAATTTTACCATGGTGGCTGCTGTTTCGGGACTCATTGGCGCAAAGGTCTTTCATAACCTCGAAAACCTCGATGACTTTGCCACTGATCCATGGGGCGCGCTTATTTCGTTCAGCGGGTTAACCATGTACGGAGGATTAATTGTTGGCGGAGCAGGAGTGATCTGGTATGCCATGAAGAACAAGATGAATCCTTTTCACTTTGCCGATAGTGCCGCCCCGGGATTAATGCTGGCGTATGGTACCGGAAGGGTTGGTTGCCATATTTCAGGTGATGGAGACTGGGGCGTTGTAAACAGTAATCCCAAACCCGACTGGCTTGGTTTTTTGCCCGACTGGATGTGGGCTTACCGGTATCCCCACAATGTTTTAAATGAAGGAATACCTATTGAAGGATGTACGGGAAAGCACTGTATGATTTTACCTGATGCTGTTTATCCTACCCCTTTTTATGAAGCAGTAGTGTGTATTGGTTTATTTTTCGTGTTATGGTCGATTCGCAAACATATTTCAGTTGCCGGTGTTCTTTTTAGCGTTTATCTGGTCTTTAATGGTATTGAACGCTTTTTTATAGAAAAGATAAGAGTGAACACCAAATATCATATTGGAGGCAACGAGATAACCCAGGCCGAAATTATATCCGTAGTATTAATAATTCTTGGTATTACCGGATTAGTACTGTTTAGGAATCTTGCAAAAAGAAAACAACTGCATGATAAACCTTGAAGAGATTTGCACCGGTGCGAAGGTAATTGTTCATGAAGTTGTGGAATTTATCAGAAATCAATCCGGCAAACTGAAACTTTCACAGATTGAGAAAAAGGGCTTTAATGACCTTGTGTCGTATGTTGACATTACAGCCGAACAGATGCTGGTCGACAGGTTACAAAAACTGATACCCGGATCAGGATTTATCACTGAAGAAAACACGGCATCGAATAACAAAGAGGAGTATATCTGGGTTATTGATCCTTTGGACGGGACTACAAATTTTGTTCATGGTGTTCCCTGTTATGCGGTGAGTGTTGCTCTTATGCAGAATTCAGATGTTGTAATGGGTATAGTACATGAGGTGAACCTGGATGAATGTTTTTGCAGCTGGAATGGCGCCCCTGCATTTTTGAACAACAGAGTTATCGGTGTCTCAAACCGGAAATTGCTTTCCGAATCGCTTATAGCTACCGGATTTCCGTATACAAATTTCGACAGGCTTAAAGAGTATATGGATGTGTTTGACTTTTTTATGAAAAATACGCATGGTATCCGCCGGCCCGGTTCGGCTGCCGTCGACCTTGCCTATGTTGCTGCAGGGCGATTCGACGCGTTTTATGAATATGGTTTAAATGCATGGGATGTAGCTGCTGGTGCATATCTGGTTAAGCAGGCAGGAGGGAGAGTAACCGACTTTTCAGGGTCCGGTAATTACATTTTTGGTAAGGAGATTGTTGCCGCTTCAAATCATGTTTTTGATGAGTTTTTTAAGGTGGTAAACCATAAAATGGTTTCCTGAATTTCCTATTGCTCATTTATTTGTTTAATTTAGTTGTACGAAAACATAATAATTTATTTTTTCAATCTTCAAAAATTTAAGAGCATGAAATTATTTAATATTTGTTGTGCCCTGACCACATTTCTTACCTTAGGTATTCATTTTGGTGTTTCCGCCCAGGACGATGGCTGCGATAAATGTTCGATGCTCAGGGAGGAATATGAGACCGCGGTTTCGCCCAGGAAAGAGGAAGTATATGCCTTCTTTAAGTCGGAATGCCTCGACACCCAGACAGAGTTTGTAAATAACAATGGAAGTATTGCCGATTCATCAGTTGCCGATAAAATCAGGGTTGTTTCAAAGGGAAAATGTATCGATTATACCGAAGTCAGAGAAGTTGATAAAAACACTCAAAGGGAAATTGCAAGCTATCAGGTAATAAAAAAGGACACCATTTATTTATTTGCATCCAGGTTTCCCTCGTTTCCCGGGGGCGACAAGGCCCTGTTCAGGTATCTTTCTGCTAACATTAAATATCCTTCCGAAGCGCGGTCAAAACAAATCAGCGGAACGGTTTATGTAAAATTAACTATTCGTAAAAACGGAGTTGTCGATCAGGTAAAAGCTATTCGCAGTCCTTCAGCTCTGCTTTCAGAGGAAGCGATCCGCATAGTTAAAACGATGCCGGCATGGAACCCGGGTGAGCATGAGGGCAAAAAAGTGAGTATGGTGCATTATATCCCGGTACGATTCGCATTGCGTTAAATAAACGTATTAGTTACCAGAACTCATATTCATAACGGTTCATGGAGTTTACCCTGCTGCCACCTCCCGATGCGTCGAGGTAATAGGCTGAGTCAAATACCAACCTGTTTTCATCATCATATTCATAGGTGAGCTTCATGGTTAAATTCCCATGCTCATCGTACAGCGATTCTTCAATACAGTTGTTCTGTTCATCATAAACAAACTTCATCACCCTGGAGTGAAAATCTTTAATATGCCTTTCAATAACCAGGCCTTTTTCATTGTATACTGAGTGTACCCTTGATATCAGTTTTCCGGACGCATTTTTCTCATCAATGGTTGTAGGCTCTCCCTGTTCATTATATTCAAGCGTGGTGCCTTTTACTAAATCACCATTACTGTCATAAACATATTTAGCCACAGGCAAATTCTTTTCATTAAACTCGATAGTCGATTTTTCCAGGAGATTTCCGGAGTTGTCGAACTTATGGTTTTCCACGAGGTTGTGTTTATCATCATATTTGAAGAGCTCAACCTGTTCCTGTTCACCATCGGCATCAAATTTTTCGATCTTTACAGGGTGGTCATGACTGTCGTAATAAAAAACAATCCTCTCTCCCGGGTCATCGCCATAATATTTCTGTTCACAGGTAAGCCGGTTGTTCTCATCCCGTGTAAAGTCAAATCGTTCATAAAATCCCTCCATGTCGAGATGCACTTCATGACAAATCAGTTTACCGGAATCATTATAGGAATAAATGTTTCGCTCATTAATGCCCTCATCGTCATCAATTTTTAATTGTTCAACAACATTACCCTGTTCATCATAATTAACCTGAGAAGCGAATATTTCCTCATCAGGCTCACCACCGAAGGCAAGCTTTTTATGGCGGACTGTAAATTTTTTGAGCGATTTAACTTTCATATTGAGGCAGCATGAAGAATATATCAACAGGTATTGTATCCTTCTGGTTATTTTGAAGGAGGCGGTTCTGTATTTATGAATTCACCGATTTTCTGATAGCGGTAAGAGTTGTCAAAAGTTGTTCCAGCTTATCGAGGTGCAACATATTGGCACCGTCGGATAATGCATTGGCGGGATCGGGATGGGTTTCTACGAAAATACCATCTGCACCAGCTGCTATACCGGCCTTTGCAATTGTAGAAATTAATTGGGGCTGTCCACCGGTAACACCACTCGTTTGATTTGGTTGCTGAAGTGAGTGTGTGATGTCGAGAACAACGGGTACACCGAATCCCTGCATTACAGGGATCCCTCTGAAATCAACCACCAAGTCAGAATATCCCAGCATCGTACCCCGTTCGGTAAGTATGATGTTATCGTTTCCCGAATCTTTTATTTTGTCGACAGCAAATTTCATGGATGATGCTGATAGAAACTGGCCTTTTTTAACATTGACTGTTTTGCCCGTTTTAGCGGCAGCCACAAGCAGACCGGTTTGCCTGCATAAAAAAGCGGGAATTTGAAGTACATCCACGTAAGTGGCAGCCATAGCTGCTTCATGGCTCTCGTGAATGTCGGTAACCAGAGGAATATCAAATTCTTTCCCTGTTTTTGCAAGAATCTTCAATGCCTTCTCATCACCAATACCGGTAAATGAATCCAATCTGGTACGGTTTGCTTTCCTGAATGAAGCTTTGAAAATAAAAGGTATTTTCAGTTTTGAGGTTAGATTCACAATTTTTTCCGCTATCCGAAGGGGCATTTCTTCATTTTCAATTACACAGGGGCCAGCCATCAGAAAAAAGTTGCCTGAGTCGGTATTCTTTAGTTTGGGGATATTTAAAGTCATGGAAATCAAATTTATGCAAAGATAGTGAACCTTTCATAATTTTCATGAATGGAAATTGTAACCAGGTGTACTTTAATCTACCTGCAACACAAGTCCTTTCAGGTATTCGCTTTCGGGATGATACAGATTGACCGGATGGTCGGGTCCTTGCGAAAGCTGATGCAAAATACGTACCTGTCGTCCTGTTTTTGAGGCAGCTGTGAAAACAGTTTTCCTGAATAGTTGCTTATCGATCGCCTGTGAACACGAAAAGGTAAAGATCAGTCCGCCCGGTTTAATTTTCCTTACTGCTATCTCATTCAAATTTCTGTAACCAATAACAGCCTTATCGACAGCACTCAAATGTTTTGCAAAAGCCGGAGGATCCAGCACAATGATATCATAAACGGTTTCACTGTTTTTTATAAATTCAAAAACATCGGCAGTATGTGCCCGGTGATTGTTCGAATGGCTAAAATTTAAATCGGTATTCTGTTCAGCCCACGCAATGGCTTTTGCCGAACTATCCACCGAATCGACATGTTTGGCACCTCCCTGTAACGCATACATGGAGAAACCTCCCGAATAACTGAATGTGTTTAGAACCGTTTTGTTGTTGGAGTATGCTTTTAAGAGCAACCGGTTTTCGCGCTGATCGAGAAAAAAGCCGGTCTTTTGACCTTCAATAAAATTTACATAAAACTGTACACCGTTTTCGCGGATAATCGTGTCGTCGCCGGTACCTTTGAAAAAAGATACGTTATGTGAGGTTTCGGTTTGCCGGTTTATGGTATCGGTATTTTTATTCAGGATATTTTTCAGGTTTAGTTCACTAATTCTGTCCAATGCATTGTTAATGTCATGTAGTGAATTTGCAATTCCAACAGAATGTGCCTGCACAACGGCTGTCTGGTTATAAATATCTATTACCAGTCCGGGGATATGATCTCCCTCACCGTGAACAAGTCTGAAAGCATTGGTTTCGTTTTTCAGTGAGATCAGGCGGCTTCGCAAATTTAAAGCCCCCCTCAGTCTGTTATACCAAAATTGCTCATCGACTGTGTCACGTTTAAAACTCAATATGCGAACCATAATGGTGCCATGATGAAAATAACCCAGTGCCAGAAAATTATCGGAGTAATCGAATACTTCAACAAATTCACCTTCCCTGAAATCCTTTACATCAGTTTGAATGGCGCCTGAAAAAATCCAGGGATGGAAATTCAATACCGATCTTTCCTTCAAAGATTTCAGGCGAATTTTCCGGTATGATTCGTGATTCATCCGGCAAAGATAGGATATGATGTGGTTTCATAAAAAAAAGACTTAATTTGTTTATTTTTGGGACTGTTGCACGATGGTTTGGTTTGAGGGTGATTAAACAATTAGTAAAATATGTGGTTTTCATGAATAATTCAGGGGATTCGGTAAAGTCGAAGTATTATAGTTTATCGGATATCAGTGCGGGTATACGGGATGCTATTCATGCCCGTTT
>CAZPKJ010000139.1:0-8167 GCA_964587075.1 uncultured Flavobacteriaceae bacterium
CTTCCTCAAGCATCAGGTCTTTGAACGCTTCAACAGCCTGTGGTCTCACAGCAACCAAAAGCCCGCCGCTGGTTTGCGGATCGCATAAAATAAGTTTGTCGCTTTCCGAAACACCATTTAACAATTGCCCATAACTCTGCCAGTTTCGCATGGTACCACCCGGGATACAATTCAAGGCAATATAACTCTCTGCACATTCAAATACAGGAACACTTTGCCGGTATATATGAGCCGACACATCGCTGCCAGCTGCCATCTCCGATAAATGACCGCCCAGTCCGAAGCCGGTAACATCGGTAAGTGCCGTAACACCTTCCATCAATCCCAGCTTTGCGCCTATAGCATTCAGGGTACACATGCTTTGAACAGCCATTTCCAGGTCAGTTGCCTGAACTTTTCCTTTTTTGGAGGCGGTAGTGATTATACCAATACCAAGCTTTTTAGTTAAAAAGAGTTTATCTCCCGGAAGGGCCGAATTATTTTTCTTTAAATTTTTCATCTTCACCATCCCGTTAACTGCCAAACCGAATATAGGTTCAGGTGAATCGATAGAGTGGCCACCTGCCATGGGTATTCCGGCATCAGCGCAAGCCTGCTTCCCTCCTTTTATAACAAGTCCCGCTATTTCGGGCGAAAGTTTATCAACCGGCCAGCCTAGAATGGCAATAGCAAGTACCGGATTGCCGCCCATGGCGTAAACGTCGCTTATGGCATTTGCCGCAGCAATACGTCCAAAATCAAAAGCGTCGTCGACAACAGGCATAAAAAAGTCGGTGGTGCTGATCAGGCAGTTCTCGGAATCTATCTGCAGAACGGCAGCATCATCACGGCTCTGATTACCTACAAGGAGCCCCGGGAAGTTGATTCCGGTTTCATTGCCACTGAGAATCCGGTTCAGTATGGCAGGGGATATTTTACAGCCACAGCCGGCGCCGTGACTAAATTGGGTCAACCTGACTGATTCAGGCGTTGATACCATGTTGCTCATGATAATACAGATCGGGTTTGTGAGAGTACCTGGCCGGCAAATTGTTTTACCTTACCAGCCCGCAGGTGAGGATCGTCATCGGTTAATGTAAGTCGGAATATATTAGCAGGCTCGCGCAAACCGTTTCCATAATCATACAGTTTGTCGTAGTAGTCAAGGATAATTTCAAGCCACTTTTCCTTGTTACCGTTTTGTAGATGTTCAACAGCCATTTTTACATGCTGAGGGCCCAATCGCTTTTTTATTTTTTCGGTGGCTTTAATAAGCTCTGAAATATCAAAACATCCATACTCCTCTAAAATTTTACCAAACCTGTAACTTCGTTCCATGTCGAGGTGGATAAGCGGACCATTTCGGATAGCACGGTAAATTCCCTCCGGGAGCATGCATGAACCTATGAAACGGCTTTCGTTTTCGACCCAGATGGGCTGGCTTTCATTGAACCTGCTTAATGCCATTGCTACCTGGTTTTCGAAATGTTCGGCAGAGGGCTGGGATGGCTGTCCGATCCCTCCAAATGCCGAACCTTTATGACAGGCCAGTTTTTCGAGATGCAGCACCTGAGCGCCATCCTGTTCCAATTGTTCGAGGATGGCTGTTTTTCCCGATCCGGTAGGGCCGCCCAAAACAATAAAAGCATGTTCGCGCGAATTATTTTCGAGCACGTAATTCCGGAAGCTTTTATAACCTCCGGCCAGAACGTAAACCTCGAATCCGTTATTAGCAAGGAGCCATGCCATGATATTGCTCCGAAGCCCACCCCGCCAGCAGTACATCATAACCCTGCGCCCGGGGGCCATGGAGATGGCATTTTTAATCAGTATGTGAAAGCGGGGTCCTACGAGTTCAAATCCGGCCAAAACAGCCTCATTACGACCTTGCTGCTTATAAATGGTGCCGGTAATTTTACGTTCATCATCCCGCAATAGCGGCAAATTGACCGACCCGGGAAAATGTGCATGGGCATATTCGCTCTCACTACGGGTATCGAACATGACCATTTGGGTTTGGTCATGCAGCGCAAGGAATTCGGGGACATCAAGGATATGCACAGACATGGCAGCAAAGATACGAAGTGCGGCCGCTCTAATAATGATGTTTGATTCCGGCTAAATAGCCCCGGCAAATATGCATGACAAAAAAGGCTGGATAAACCTGCCTTTTTCAATACATATTAACCAATAATTAATTCAATGCGGGATCTTCGGGGAAATTCGCCAGGATGGCATATTCCTGTCCCATGCTCCTGAGAACCTGGCTCCAGAGACATTTAGGGTCATCGAAGAAGGTGAACCTGGGGTTGCTTTGTGATAACAACCACGATTTATCTTCCAGCTCATGATTCAACTGTTCGGCATCCCAGCCTGAATAACCGGCATAAAAGCGGATCATTTCAGGGCCCACCTGGCCGGTGTCGATCAACAACTTCAGCTGATCGTAGTTACCTCCCCAGTATACCCCGTCAACGATTTCCTTGGCACCTTCGAGCTTGTCGCCGAGTGTATGAATATAAAACAGCGTATCAGTCTCAACGGGGCCACCAAAATAAAGCGGAGCGTTAAATTCAGGAAAATCTTCGACCGCGTCATTTATATTAACGTCGGTAGGTTTATTGAGTATAAAGCCCAGTGTTCCTTTCTCGTCATGTTCGCTGAGTAAAACAACTGCGCGTTTGAAATAAGAATCATTTAAGAATGGTTCTGAGATCAACAATACTCCTGTTCCGGGTTTCATCATCGCGTTTTTCATAGCCTTTATTCTTTGTTGATTGAACGAATCGCATATGATAGGTTGAGTTAATTGGGTCCTATTTATTACATTCTTTCAACCCTTTCAAACGTTAAACACCAAAAGCATGCCATTTGATTAATCACCTGTACCGTCAACCCGCCTTATCGCCTCTAAAATGGCAAAATGGTTACAAATGGTAAAGTGTAATACAACCAAGTGCCTGAGTGTACCATAATTAAATAAAAGTGCCATTTTGGGCATTATCCGTAATTTTGGGACGAAATACGGTTGTTTTATGGATGAAATCAGGGATTTTTTAAAAAAGGTCAGGGTTGAATACACCATGGATTCGCTCGATATTTCGAAGGTCCATCCTGACCCGGTTATGCAGTTTGCCAATTGGATGCAACTGGTTATAGATGCCGGCGTTGAAGAGCCAAACATCATGCATCTTTGCACGGTTTCGGTCAGTGGCATACCCTCGTCGCGAATTGTGCTGCTCCGGAACTTTGATGAACATGGATTTGTTTTTTTTACCAATTATCATTCTTCCAAGGGACGCGATATGGAAGCAAACCCTCATGTTGCCCTCACTTTTTTCTGGCAAAACCTGCATAAACAGGTACGAATAGAGGGTACCGCAACCAAAATAACCGATGAAGAATCGGAGGAATATTTTCATTCACGGCCGCGTGAAAGCCAGATAGGTGCCTGGGCATCAATTCAAAGTCAGCGACTTACAGATCGTAAAGAATTGGAACAAAAAGTTGAAAACCTTACACGCCAATATGAGGGCAAAACCGTTCCCCGGCCCCTTCACTGGGGTGGCTACCGTATAAAACCCTTCCGTTTCGAGTTTTGGCAGGGACGCGCCAACCGCCTGCACGATCGTGTTCAATACCATTTGGCACCGGGCAACAATTGGGAGGTTACGTTGTTATATCCGTGAGTTCACAGTAAGAGCCATCAATTTTATTGTTCATGTCGCCAAGAATTGTCATTCTTTTAATTCTGCTTTTGCTGATTGATTTGTATGTGTTTTCGGGGGTCAGGTTCTTAATAAGGAACATGCCATCAAATTCTGCAACAATTATTGAATCCGTTTTTATTATGGTTTCCATTTTTGCGGTGGTCGTCATTGTTGCGGCGCAAATTTACAATTGGAACTTTTGGCCAAAATCACTTCGTACCTATTCGTTCGCTTTCATTTTTGTGACTTATTTTTCAAAACTATTCTTTGTGTTGTTTCTGTTTGTTGATGACTTTTTCAGGGCAGCAAAATGGGTTGCCGGCCTGTTTGGTATAACCGGTGCATTTGAACCGGGGACCGCACTGATGAATTCATCAGGTATTACGCGGTCCGACTTTTTAGTGCGTGCCGGGGTTATACTGGCTTCAATCCCGTTTACCGCCTTAATCATTGGAATGATGCGGGGAAAATATGAATACCAGGTACGTGAAGTGGTTATAAAAATAAAAAAACTGCCTGAGGCTTTTACAGGATTTCGCGTTTTACAGATTTCGGACTTACATACAGGGAGTTTTATTGACACCGCGCCTCTGCAGAAAGCGGTTGAAATGATTAATTCGCTGAACGCGGATGTTATTTTTTTTACCGGTGACCTGGTTAACAACAAACACGATGAATTAACGCCTCACAAACCTGCGCTTTCGCGGATAAGAGCCAGGCATGGTGTTTATTCCATATTGGGAAATCACGATTATGGCGACTACTATCCATGGCCGTCGCAACAGGAAAAAACAGAGAATTTAAATAGATTGATTCAGTCGCATGGTGAACTTGGATGGAACATTCTTTTAGATGAATACCGTTTTATTGAAAAAGAGGGGCAAAAACTGGGTATCATCGGTGTGCAGAACTGGAGTGCCCGCATGAATTTTGCCAGATATGGGAATCTCGAAAAAGCTGTCAGGAATGTACCTGACGATAGCACCAACATATTGCTCACCCATGACCCGTCGCACTGGCGCGCAGAGGTTGCAGAAAAAAAACCTTTTATAAAACTTACACTGTCGGGACACACGCACGGCTTTCAGTTTGGTGTCGACATTCCGGGTTTCAGGTGGAGCCCGGTGCAATATATGTACAGGGAATGGGCCGATTTATATTCTGAAAACGGGCAGCACTTATATGTTAACCGGGGGATGGGGTTTTTAGGTTATCCCGGACGTGTTGGTATTTTACCTGAAATTACGGTAATTGAACTGCAGCCTGATGAATCGGTTCAGGCCACTGCATGAATTTTTTCGGTAGCCTGCTGCAATTTGTTAAATAAGCCTTTGCTTACATTTACAAGCGGTAACCGGAGGTGGTCCTCGCAAATATCCATCATGCTTAAAACCGCCTTTACACCGGCCGGATTGCCCTCTGCAAACATGAGCGGAGTAATTTCGGTGAGCAGGTAATGTAATTTGCGTGCCTTTTCAAACTGGTCCTTTGCCGACAGCCGTACCATCTCTGAAAATTCGTTTGGAAAGGCGTTTGCCACAACCGAAATAACACCATCGGCACCGCATGCCATCAGAGGTAAAGTAATGGCATCATCGCCCGAAATCACCAGAAATCCTGCAGGCCGGTTTTTAATGATATCCATTATTTGCTCGAAATTACCCGAAGCTTCTTTAACCCCGATAATATTTTCAAAATCTTCAGCCAGGCTGAGTGTAGTTTCGGCAACCATATTACAACCGGTACGGCCGGGCACGTTGTACAGTATAACCGGCAGCGGTGATTCATTGGCGATCATCCGGTAGTGCTGGTAAAGGCCCTTTTGACTGGGCTTGTTGTAGTATGGTGTTACCGAAAGAATGGCATCGTAGCCTTCGAATTCATATTTTTCAATGCACCTCAATACTTCCATCGTGTTATTACCACCTACACCTGCAACCAAAGGAACCCGTCCGGCAACCGATTCAACAACAAAATCAAAAACAGCAATTTTTTCATCCTGCGAAAGGGTTACTGATTCACCGGTTGTTCCAAGGGGTACCAGGTATTCGACATGGCCGGCAATAAGATGGTCGATGAGTTTTTTGAACCCCTTAAAATTGATAGTTCCTCCTTTATGAAAGGGTGTTGGCATGGCAACACCGGTACCTTTAAATTTGCGGCTGTTTTTCATTTTTAATCAAGTTTAAATAATGACTGACCTGTTCAAGCATCTGTTTTAATGTAGGCTTCGATTCCGTTTTAATCATAAAATCGAACATACCCGAATAATGTTTGTCGTAGAGCCCAATCTTGAATTTTGCAGGTACCTGGTTGGCAACATGTGCCAGCGGGATTGACCGTTCAGTATTAAATACAAGCAACAGGTCAACATCCCGGGTTGTAAAATTATTCACAATGGGATGAATGGGTTTCATTTTCCAGTTGAGCGATTTCCTGGTAAAAAAGTCGAGGCCCAGTTTCATAAATCGGGTATTGGGAAGTTCTTTTTTATTGAAATATCCCAGTGCCACAACATCTTTCGACAAAGCCATCAATTGACGTACATAATTTTTCATTAACTCGTAATCGTGATCATTGGTTGCATCGTAAAGTATCCCGATTTTACGCACTTTCGAAAATGAAATTACTTCCGTGGTACGCGAAGCATTTCTGATTTCTTTTTTTAGAAGATAATTGGACAGTTTATTTCGGAGACGCCGGTTCACTTTAACTGGTCATTTTTACAACATCCGTTTCGGTTATAACCGGAATATTGAGTTTACGCGCTTTTTCAAGTTTCGATGGGCCACTCTCATTTCCGGCCACAAGATAACTTGTTTTTGCCGAAACGCCGCTTTGTACCCTGCCCCCATGCGATTCAATGTAATCTTTTAATCCATCCCTGGTAAATTTATCAAAAACACCCGAAATAACAAATGATTTTCCTTCCAGTGAATCCGATAATTTTGCGGGAACGGCTGCCTGGTCGACTTTCATATTCAGACCTGCCCTGTCCAAACGATAAACCACTTCGTTATTACCAATTTGCGAGAAAAACTCTATGATGCTTCCGGCAATTTTATCACCCACCTCGGGAGCTTCCAGCAGTTGTTCGTAGGTGGCAGTGGCAATTGATTGCATGCTGCCAAAATGCCATGCCAGCTTTTTCGCCACGGTTTCGCCAACGTACCTGATCCCTATACCGTACAGCACCCTCTCAAAAGGTACTTTTTTGGAGGCTTCAATACCGGTAATAATTTTATCGGCCGATTTTTCCCTGATGGAAGTTTTCCGGGTGGTTTCTCCCGATACATCGGTAGCGGTTTTTTCAAGACCGATAAGCTGCTCTCTGGTTAGTGAATATAGTCCGGATATATCCGAAATCAATCCTTTATCGTACAACAACTCTACTTTTTCCTCGCCCAGGCTGTCGATGTTCATAGCCTTTCGGGAGATAAAATGAACCAGTTTACCCTTTATTTGTGGCGGGCAACCTGTTTCATTCGGGCAATAGTGTACCGCTTCGTCGGGGTGCCTGATTAATTTGGTTCCACATTCGGGACAGTGGCTGATATAAGTGACCGGGATTTCCTTCCCTGTTCTCCGGCTGTGATCAACAGCGGTAATTTTGGGGATAATCTCCCCCCCCTTCTCCACAAAAACATAATCGTTTATGCGGATGCCGAGTTTTTCAATTTGATCGGCATTGTGCAGCGATGCTCTTTTAACGGTAGTACCCGAAAGTTGCACGGGTAACAAATTGGCTACCGGGGTTATGGCTCCGGTGCGTCCAACCTGATAGTCGATAGACAACAACTGTGTCGACTGCGATTCTGCTTTAAACTTGTAAGCAATGGCCCATCGGGGCGATTTAGCGGTAAATCCCAGCTCCTGCTGAATGGCATACTCATTAACTTTAACCACCACTCCATCGGTATCATATTCGAGTACGCTTCGGCCGGTATCCCATTCTTCAATATAATCAAATACCCCTTTCAGGTCTTTTACTTTAACCATGTAATCGGAAACCTTAAAGCCCCATTCCCTGGCCTTTTTCATGCATTCGTAATGCGACCTGAAGGGCAGTGATTCGGAGTAAACAAAATACATGTAACAGTCGAGTTTACGCCGGGCAACTACAGCCGAGTCCTGCATCTTAATGGTACCGGCCGTAGTGTTCCTCGGATTCTTCAGGAGTTTATCGGCAATTTCAGCTTCACTATATCCATCCTCGATATACTGATCGTAAAGTTCGTGGTTCAGCTGATCAAATACCGAACGCGGCATAAACAACTCACCTCTTATTTCAAACTCATCCGGATAATCGCCTTCTTTCAGCTGAAGCGGAATACTCTTGATGGTACGCACGTTGGTTGTTATCACATCGCCCTGCACGCCATCGCCCCTGGTAACGGCCCTGATCAGTTTGCCTTTTTCGTAGGTTAGGCTTACAGCCACTCCATCAAACTTCAGTTCGCAAACATATTCAAAATGGT
>CAZPKJ010000140.1:0-688 GCA_964587075.1 uncultured Flavobacteriaceae bacterium
CTCACGGCTCCGGTAGATGGGAAAATATACAAACCTGACCAGGATAAATACGGCAAGCATGTTTATTCCGAGCCGGATAAAAAACTTTGGGGATAATTTTTCAAATAGTGTAAAGCCCTGTTCAACTATTTCAGGATTCATATCTTGCAGAAGTATCATGCAGCAGCTTATTAATGTGAAGTAAATTTGGTTTAAAATTATTTTTTTTAATCTCGTCGAATAAACTTACTACTCCATAGCAATACTTGCTCAAGGAGCCTTTACGTATATGGTATGTTTTCATAAGCTTTGTGAACTCCGACCCTCCGGCTTTGCCCTGTTTTACTTCAGCAATTACCAGGTCGTTGATGGTTTTAGTAATGGTATCCGTTTTAAAGGTTAACTCAAGGTCGATGGTTACCCGTTCCATAAAATCGTTACTCACCAGGGTTATGCGTAAATAATTGACCCATAAAACCTCTTTCAGTTCATTAAAAGTGAAAGGTGTTGACTCATTGAGTAACTGCAGTGCCTGAGATTCGAAGTTGCTGCCATCATTGATCAAAATGCGGCTTTTCAATGTTCTGCCTTTGTTGTTCTTAAATTTAACTTCAAAGTACGTAGCACCCGATTCCACATATTTTCTCACCCTAACCTTATAGCGGTTCATCCGGCCACTGGCGTGATGGTTGTATAAATCAAATCTGTC
>CAZPKJ010000140.1:698-4174 GCA_964587075.1 uncultured Flavobacteriaceae bacterium
TCGAGAATATGATAACTATCTTTTAAAAGTTCCAGTATTGAAGGCAACCTGGATGTATTGAATACAAACTTGGTATCAATCCGGTCTAACAGGGCTGCCCGGTCGAGGTCAGCCAGGCCAACCGGATGAAATGTCTGCAATATGTTATTTATTGAAGTCATGAATGCGTTAATCGCTGACAACTGCCGTTTTATAGGTGTATTTCTTTACTGAAATAAGCTGATCGGAGCTGTTGTATGTCTTTTTCTCAGCCCTCAGGCCGTTCTTGTTATAAGAATAAACCGACTTCTTAATCAGTTTCCCCTTTTCATCGAGATGTTGTTCCAGAATTTTTTCACCGAGTGAATTGTATCCAAACTTCACCCAGGAGGTCATTTTACCGAGTCCATCAAAATTTTGTTCCGAAGTTTTATCATTTTTATCATTGTAGGTATTTAGCTGCTTCCTTTCAAGCATACCATGGGTATCGAAAATATTCTCTTCGGTTACCTTACCGGCTTTATTGTACTTGCGTGACTCTTTTTTTCGAATTGCTCCATCCTTGTCGTATTCAATTTCCTCGAGCAGGTTGCCGTCTTTATCGAACGTTTCAACCGACTCAAGCCATGAAACCTGCCTGGTACCATTATGAATGGTTGTATGGGTGGAAACCGAACGGATCCCGAATTTCTTTAAGTCCTTTCTGCTCTGGCTGATCAGGGTACTGTTAAATAACAGGCAAGCCGTAGCTGATAAAGTCAATATCTTTATAAAACGCATTCCCGTTTCAGTTCTTTTTGATATCTATCTGTCCGACATCAACAGTTTGTTTCTTTCCTGTTATTTCGGCTGTTTTTACTACCACCGAACTGCCCGAAAGTGTAGAATCTTCGGAATACACATAAATCGTATACTTTCCTTCACGGAGATATTTGAACTCAAAGCGGCCATCGTAGGTGGTTCTAACCCTGTCGCCATAGGAAACATCATCGCCATAAATGATATAAACATATTCGTTAGCCCCGGGGTATTCACCCTGTACAATGAGGAAAGTAGCGTTATAATCGGTTACATGTACGTAACCGGTGATTGATGAGTTTCCTCCTTCACCAGGATCTTTTTCGCAGGATTGAACAAACATCATTCCTGTTACCAGACAAGCAATAAAGAAATTGCGATAAAGTATAAATGAATCGGACAACATAATAATTGAGGAGTTTTATTAATCATTAAACCGGAACAGATGCGGTTACTTGGATCTGTTCCGGTTTAAAAAGTTTAAATACCAAATTTCCCGCTGATCAGTCAGGGCTGTAAATTAATTTTACATTCTGACGGTAAGACCCGGTGCTAAAGTCGAGGAAGTATACACCCGATTTAAGGGATGATGAGGAGAAGTCGAGTTTCATTGTGTAATTTCCCGGTAGCAATTCTTTACCACGATTTCCGAGGTTCATTACTTCGGCACCCGAAACACTAAACAACCGCAGCGTAACCGATGATTTTTCAGGAATATAAAATTCAACGGTAGCCTGGTTCTGGAATACTGTTGGATAAACCGTTACACTTGGGTCGGCACCCGGAATTTCAGGAAGAACTGTTCCGCCTGTGAAATGGGCCACAATAGAATCGGTAGCGTTCAGGTCGAAGTCGACAGCTGCTACCGTGGTTCCCGGATTGAAGGTTTGTGTTCCCGGAGTCCAGTAATCAAAGGTGTAGGTAGGATTAGCTGATGCAGTAATGGAAGTGGTGATATTTCCAAAATAGGTTCCTGTCCAAGGGAAGGTTGAAAGGTTTAACGAATTCAGCTGGATATTTCCCGCGCCGGCGGGGTCGGTATTCAGTGTAAGCTGATGTGGTCCCGTAAGGTTGTAACAACTCATGAAACCACCCTGCAGATTGTTGCATCGTTGTGAAATAAAATCACGCAGTTGCTGTGCATTGGCCACCCATCCCGAATAGGTTCCGCTCCACCGTGTTGCATGTGCCGGCATTTCGGGTGTTAGAATGGCAATAATACTGTCGAGCTGGTTCAACATATGATCACAGGTAAATACCGTATTCCAGAGGTCAATCTGGCGGTTAATGTAGTACCTGTTGAATTCAGGATTGGTGCGAAGCTTATTCAGCAGAGCAATGTGACCTTTAGGATCGGAACTGCCCGATAAACCTTCAACGTTACAGGGAGCAGCCGCAGGTCCGGTATTTGGAATACCGGTGTAATTGATATAATGGCCGAATGTTGCGTCATTATCCCACAAGATATATCCCCAGCGAAGGTGCGTACCCGTACTGTCGAGCCCGCGCCACCAACCGGTGTTATAGTTCAGCCAGTCGGAACATACCGTAAAGGAGTTTACAATAACATAATCAACCAGGCTGGTTGCGTCATACTTACTCATGATATCCTGGAAAACGGCAGGATCGTTCATGTTTGCGCTCATAGCGTAGCTGTAAAATGAATTCCATGCGTTCAAAGCGGCCGCACCACCATATTCGGCCCAGGTACTTCCCCAAGTTTCAATGTAGTATAGATTGTATTTATCCTGGCCGTAGTAATACTTGGTAAAATCATGGTCATCGGGATTATCACGGACATCGTAAATTCCCCAATAGGTTCCATTAATATACACAATAGTCTTGGCACCCCGACGAACATCCAGATTCAGCCCACCTTCAATAGCAAGATTGTGAATATAAGCGTCACGGATGTGGGCACTGCCCGCGTTGGCCGGACGGTAATCGGCCGGGTAATTATCATCACCGGCTGCGCGTAAAATCAACTTCTGGAAATCTTTACGTGGTGTGCTGGCAAAAAGCTGCTCTTCCACGGAGTGGTTATAGCCCATTTCATCTCTGGAAACAAAGTCGAGACTACGCTGACTAAGTACCCATGAGTCCTGGCCGTGCCTGTTAAACTCACCATAAGTGTCGGCAACCCTTTGTCCTGCCAGGTCAAACATCTCATAAGTACCGTGCGGCTCGAGACTTCCTGAACCGTTGGCAAGTGTTGTTAACTGATTAGCTGCAATCGAAACCACGGGGAAAGTGTGTGTAACATTAATGAAAAATGTTTTGAATTCAACAAAACTCCTCAGCTTGGCGGGGTCGGCACTAACAGTAATGGCTTTTACAACCTTGGTGGATGAAATGGTAATTGGCCCTGTGTAAATGGGGGACGCGGTGGTTGGTAATGTACCATCCAATGTGTAATGAATATCCGCATTAGTTTCCGTGGTAGTAATAGCCAGAGTGATAGGGGCCGTGTAAAAACCTGCCAGCATGCTGTAATCGGGCTTGTCGGCATAAGCATCATAGGGGGTGGATGTATTATTGGATGCATTGGGAGTCGGCGTAGTAAAAACACTCCAAACCGGAACACCGTTAAATGTACGACCTCTGGAGTGTCCCAACTGGGTTTTTTTCATCAGCACAATGTCAATGATCACACCTGAAGGATTGGATAAAACTATATACTCACCGTTATTTTTGGTTTG
>CAZPKJ010000140.1:4184-8013 GCA_964587075.1 uncultured Flavobacteriaceae bacterium
AAATTGGTATGATAATGCGTACCGTTTACCTGGTTACGGCCCGAGCACCAGAAGCGGGCGAAGCCCTGTCCGGCAATGTTCACTCCGGCAGGTACCTGCCATTTGGTATTGTTGAGCGAATCGTCACTCAGATAGTACCCTGCCAGGTTAACCGATGATGCCGACGGGTTGTACAACTCGAACCAATCGCCATAATCCTGATAATTATCGGCAAACTGAGTCAGGTTGGATGCTGAATATTCATTGATGAAAACCTGTGCAAAAGCAGAGGTTCCAATTAACAGTGTAGCCATTAAGGCCACTCCGCGGGTCAGGTAGTTTTTAAAGTTCATTTATTGTGTTGTTAGGATGGAATTCTTAAATATTTAACATTAATATAACGAAGGTATATATTTTTTTCAGAAACTAAATAATTTTAATCTTTGCATAAAACGGGCACTCAGGTAAACGGGATTTCGTCTTTTTATAATACACTGATTTACAAAGCCTGCATGGCACCATATTCAAAAAATACAACGATTTCTTCAAATAATCAGAACATGATAAAAGTGAGAACAGTGCCCTTCGGCGACAGCGCCGAAACCGCGAAAATTTTCGCAATCCGCACACAGGTATTTGTAGAGGAACAGCAGGTCAGCCGGGAGGAGGAATTTGATGAATTTGAACCAACGAGTATCCATTTGCTGGGGTTTCTGGATGAAAAACCTGCAGGAACCGCCCGCTGGAGGATTACCGAAAAAGGGATCAAACTGGAACGGTTTGCCGTTTTACCTGACATGCGTCAGCACGGAATTGCATCGGCGCTGGTAAAAGAAGTTCTCCGCCAAGTTTTACCATGCGGGGTACTGATTTACCTGAATTCGCAGGTGAGCGCGGTCGGATTGTATGAAAAGCATGGCTTTGTCAAAGTTGGCAACCGGTTTACTGAGGCCAACATTGAACATTATCGCATGGAGGTCGCTAAAAGAGGATAATTTTTTTACTTAAGTGATATCCGCTTTTCAATAGCCACCGTACCATTCGAAACTTTTAGGCTGTAACTTCCTCTCGAGATATTACCAGTAGAAAACATGAATTCGTTCTTTCCTTCAACAGCTTCAAACTCGCCTGTCACCAGTTCTATTTCATTCAGGTCCTTCAAAGAAACGGTGTATGTTTCTCCGGCAAATCCATCTACAATAATCCGGAACGATCCCCTGCCGGCAGGATATACATCAATGGCCGGTGTATTTTCCTGGCTTTCGAGGCAAACTACATCGGCATATTCGGTAATTGATTTGTTGCTTCCATCCGCTTTACGCACCAACCGGAACCGCATTTCCTGGTTGCCCTCATTCTCAAACTTCATTTCATAGGAATTCAGGTCACCGTTACGGTGAGGCTCCGGGTTTTCGATTACCGTTACATAACTGTTATCCGATAACCGTTTTTCTATTTTAACCGTCTCCTCAACCTGTCCCGCTGTGGCCCAGTATAGCTGTACAATACCATTTTCGCACTCGGCATCAAACGCAATTAGCTCATTAAACCTGGATTTTTCTTTATTGTCGCGGCCTGGTTTAGGTTTGACATCACCGGTTGACTTTTTTCCATCGACAACAGTTGTATTATGGCTCACCGGCAAATCAGCTGCTAACTCAATTTGTGGCACCGTTTTTACCTCATCAGCCCTGGTCATCGCAAAATTGTTTTTGTTTGGTATCTCCGGCATATTGCCGACCATATCCGATACCTGGGTGGTATTGCCTTTAATCCACAGATAGCCCGTCATTGAAAAAGCCGATAATGCCAGGCCGGCAGTAATGATAAGCAAACGGTCGAAACGGAGTACTTCCTGTAAAGCACTGGATTTTTTCTTGTTCATGATGAGCATTTTGTATTGAACTGATACCTTACGGAACATCAGTCTCAAATGTTACTTGAATGAAAAATTGTAATTGAACAATTTTTACCATTTCCTTACAGGTCCATTGTAAAATGAATTGCCGTTCTTTGAGGCTCATATTCATGAAAGTAACCGCAACATACAAGAACATCTGGGACATCTCCTACCCTATTATCCTGGGAAGTCTGGCAACAACCGTACTGAATCTTACCGATACGGCCTTTATTGCCAGGGTTGGCGAAACCGAATTGGGTGCCGTAGCCATAACCAGTGTTTTTTATTTCGTTATCATCATGGTAGGAATGGCACTTGGTACGGGCGCCCAAATTCTGATGTCGAGGCGCGCCGGGGAAGGAAACCACATTGAAATAGGAAAATTATTCGATCATAGTTTTTTGATGTTATCGGTACTGGGAGTAATAACAGCGGTGATTCTGTTTTTCCTTTCGGGAGATTTTTTTGAACTGATACTAAGCTCACCACAAATTATAGATGCCTGCAATGAGTACATGGATGTTCGCATATACGGCATCATTTTTACCATGGCCTCAATCCCGTTCCGGTCGTTCTACATTGCCATCAGCAAGACCCGGATCATTACTTACTCATCGGTACTGATGCTGGTGTTGAATGTGCTGCTCGATTACCTCTTAATTTTTGGCAACTTTGGATTTCCCGAAATGGGACTTGCCGGAGCTGCGCTGGCATCCGTTATAGCTGAATGTATTTCGCTTGGTTACCTGATGATTTATTCCGAACTGAAGCACGAATTCCGCGATTTCAGGTTGTTCCGGTTCCTTGAACCACAATTCCAGCGTGTTCGTGCCATTGTGCATTTATCCTCACCCGTTATACTTCAAAACGTGTTGTCGATGGGTTCGTGGTTCATTTTTTTCGTGTTGATTGAACACATGGGAGAACATGAACTCGCCATATCGAATGTTGTAAGGGCAACATATATGGTTCTGATGACGCCCATCTGGGGTTTTGCTTCGGCAACCAACAGCATGGTAAGTAATATCATCGGACAAAATAAAACCCATGAAGTAAAAGACCTGGTAACAAAAATAATGATCCTGGGTATGTTTACCACTTTGATAATTTTCGCAATAAGTATTATATCGCCACGGTGGCTGCTGGGAATAATAACTCCCGACATCCGGCTTATCAATGATTCATTAAATTGCTTTTATATTGTTTCGGCAGCTATGTTAGTGCTCACCATAAGCATTATCATGTTAAATACCATATTCGGAACCGGAAATACCCGCGCTGCAATGGTCATTGAAATATTCAACATTACCATCTACCTTATTTACGTTTATCTTTGTGCCATAGTATGGGATGCTTCTATTGAAACAGTTTGGTTATCGGAGATTCTTTACTGGTCGCTGATGGGCTTACTGGCTGCCCTGTATCTCAAGTTTGGTGATTGGAAAAAAATAAAGTTATGAGATATTCAGTTTTGCTGTTATCGATGTTGATTGTCATCCTATATTCCTGTGCTGCCAAAAAGTCTGCTCCCGAAACAGTTGCACCGATACCTGCAGATGCTGTTCAGGTTAAGGTAATTGATTACCGTGAACTGGATGGTTGCGGATTTATGCTTGAAAAACTGAATGGCGACAAACTGGAACCGGTTAATTTGGATGCGAAATTTCATCATGAGGGCATAAAACTGATGGTTACATTTACCTATTTCGACGGAATGAGCGTTTGTATGGCGGGCCGGATGGTAAAACTCACGTTCGTTGCTCAGACCGAATAATCAAATCACATGAAAATAATTTTTTTCTGAACCCCTGAGTTTGCCGTTGCTTCACTGAAAATACTGCATGAAAACGGACTTCCTGTCGCGGCTGTGGTGACGGCTCCCGACAAAAAATCGGGACGCGGACTTCAGCTTAGGGCATCTGCCGTGAAGGAATACGCCATACAACATAA
>CAZPKJ010000141.1:0-6959 GCA_964587075.1 uncultured Flavobacteriaceae bacterium
CAGGTTTAATAATCACTTTTATCGTAGCATATGTCATCAAAATGAAGTTTTACATCCTAATTTTCACGTCCAATAGTGGCAAAAAATGACCAAATAATTACAAATGGCTGGCGTGATACCATGTATTACTCCGATGGCCACCAGATTTCATGGATCCGTGGCGGAAGGGCTTATTTTGACGAGATGAACACCATGATCAGGGAAGCACGTACTTCGGTACATTTACAGGTTTACATTATTGATTCGGATGAAACAGGTCTTTCGGTAATACTTGAACTGATTTCGGCCGCCCGAAGAGGTGTTGATGTATTTGTGGTTGTAGATGATTTTGGAACGGGCAAGTTGCAAAAACAGGACGAGGAACGAATGATCGCGGCAGGTGTAAACTTTAAGCGCTTCGAACCATTTTTATCGACTGATAAATTTTATGTAGGGCGGCGGCTGCATCACAAAGTACTGGTTACCGACGAAAAATATGCGTTGGTTTCAGGGTTGAACATTGCCGACCGGTACCGTGGAACTACTCTTGAAAAGCCCTGGATTGATTACGCTATTCGCATTGAAGGTAATGTAAGCCGCGAACTGGTTTCTAATTGCAAGGTTATTTACGACCGTACCTTTAAGCCTGCACCTCCCCGCTTTCCCCGGCTGTTTCAAAAAAAGCGTTTCCTCGATCCATCCAAAGTATGGGTGAGGGTAAGACGCAATGACTGGCTGCGTAACTACCGTGAGATAACCCAATCTTACAACAACGCCGTTCGGCTGGCAGCGGAGAGCATTGTAATTGTGGGTGGTTACTTTTTACCGGGGCGGAAATTTTTACGGTTGCTGTCAATCGCCTCAAAGCGGGGTGTAGTGGTTGAAATTATTCTCACACAACAATCCGATTCAATGCTGGTAAAGCTGGCTTCAGAATATTTATATAACCGGCTTTTAAAATCAAATATCCGGATATTCGAAGCCACCACTTCCATGGTACATGGTAAAGCGTGTGTAGTTGATGGCATTTGGACGACCATTGGTTCGTATAACCAAAATCACCTGAGCGCCTATTTAAGTATTGAACTAAACATAGATGTGGTAAACCGGGAGTTTTCAAGCGCGTTTGGTGAACACCTGAGGCAGGTGATTCAATTGGAGTGTGTTGAAATTACGAATGACTCCTTTCTTAAAATAACCACAACTACAGCCAAACTGAAAAGATGGGGAGCTTACCAGGTTGCACGGATCATGATGCGGGTGTTGCTGGCGCTGAACCGCATTTTCGGTCTCGACGACTGAAACCCGAATCAGTTGCCCTTCATGCGCTGCCACATACTTTGAATCACCTCTTTTTTCGTACCTTCGAGCCGGCCCCTTTGAACCACCATACTGTTGTCAGCTCCGGGAGAGAGATCGAATGAAAAGGCAAAGCCCGACCCGGGATTTTCCCAACCGTTAATTTGTCCGAACCGCATATTATTGAACCAATAGGTCCCATCCGATTCGGTAACCGTGTAAAAGTGTTTTGAAAACCCGGCCAGTTTATTCACCTCGCTCAAGGCATGGGCGGGTATGTTTTCCGGTTTTGGACCGGGTATAAAGTAAAGTTCGGGGATGCGGGTATCAAATATGGAATAATATCCAACGTAATATCCTGCAGAATCGCTGGCAACAAGATACCAGAGGACACTATTGAACAACGTTGGCACGGCAAAATAATCGTTTGCACGAATATTGTTTGCTTCAAGGCTTTGGTTCAGATTATTGACAGCCGAGCGGTGATTAAAAAACGTAAACAACAAATAAAACGAAGCGATAATTATTCCGGTACCGGCAATTTTTTTTCGTGAAGGATGGTTCCTGTCCGTAAACAGTAACAGGATAAACGAAATTAATAGGGGCACCGTAAATAACGGATCGGCTACAAAAAGCAGGTCAAAGGCAAACCGGTGATCACTGAACGGCGTCAACAATGCGGTGCCATATACATTGGCCGAGTCAATCAGATCATGCACAATCATGTTAAGCGTTACGAGAGCGATCCAGGTTCCAAGATGGTTATGGAGCTTTCCGAAAAGCGCCCAAAGCACCCATCCTAATGCCGGTCCGGCCAAACCTGCAAAAAACAGTGAATGTGTAATTCCCCTGTGGATAATGATGGAATCGACATGACTCACAAAAAAGTTGACTATGGCATCCGCATCCGGAGCACTTCCTGCCAAAGCACCATATAACATGGCCCTTTTACCTAAACGCTTTCCGGCAATCATATCGCCAATTGCCGCTCCCAGTGCAATATGAGTTAATGAGTCCATTTTTATCTTCAGGCAAAGGTATTCCAAAGCAGTTTACCGGAACCATGCATAACAAAAACAAAAAAGCTGCGTGTCACAGTGAATAAAATTACGCCATCCGCACCCAGGCTTTGAAACGTTGTTTGAGATATATATGCAATGCCATGAAAAGTGACACCTGCTAAGTTGACGGTATAAAAATGTGAATTCCTGTCAAATTGTCGTCTTTTATGTATCATGGCGCCATGGTAAGGTTTTGGATGAGACAGATTAAAGTCAAAAATATGAACTTAAATAATTTCACCATCAAATCACAGGAGGTTATTCAGCAGGCGCAAAACCTGGCCATGCTGAAGAACCAGCAGGCTATTGAACCGGGCCACATCATGCTGGCCATGCTCGATGCCGATGAGAATATAGTACCATTCATCCTGAAAAAACTGAATATAAACACCGAACAGTTTAAAACCAGGCTTGAGGATATTATAAATAACTATCCCAAAGTAAGCGGTGGCAACGCCTATCTTTCGGGTGATGCAACCCAGGTCATTCAAAAGGCGAATCAGTATCTGAAGGAATTCAATGATGAATTTGTAACTCTCGAACATTTATTCCTGGGGATATTAAAAGGAACGGATCCCGTTGCCCGGTTACTCAAGGAATCGGGTGCCAATGAAAAGGAAGCAAAGCTGGTTATGAAACAGCTGCGAAAAGGCAGCAGGGCAACCAGTGCCAGTGCCGAAGAAACATACAACTCACTTGAAAAGTATGCGAAAAACTTAAATGACCTGGCCAGCAAAGGCAAACTTGATCCGGTAATAGGCCGTGATGAGGAAATACGCAGGGTGTTGCAAATTTTATCGCGACGGACAAAAAACAATCCTATTTTAATTGGTGAACCTGGCGTAGGTAAAACCGCTATTGCGGAAGGTCTTGCGCACCGTATCATTAATGGCGATGTTCCTGAAAATCTGAAATCAAAAACCATTTACTCTCTCGATATGGGAGCCCTTATTGCGGGAGCCAAATACAAAGGTGAATTTGAAGAGCGGTTAAAGTCGGTGGTAAAAGAGGTTATCAGCGCCGAAGGAAACATTGTTTTGTTTATTGATGAAATCCATACTCTGGTAGGCGCCGGTGGTGGTGAAGGCGCCATGGATGCGGCCAACATTCTAAAACCCGCTCTTGCCAGAGGTGAATTACGCGCTATTGGCGCCACAACACTGGGCGAGTACCAGAAGTATGTCGAAAAAGATAAAGCCCTTGAAAGAAGGTTTCAAAAAGTTCTGGTTGAAGAGCCCGATACGCAGGATGCCATCGCTATTTTGCGTGGACTGAAGGAACGGTACGAAACTCATCATAAAGTTCAGATTAAAGATGAAGCTATCATTGCCGCTGTTGAGTTTTCGGAACGGTATATATCCGACAGATTTCTTCCCGACAAGGCAATTGATTTAATTGACGAAGCAGCGGCAAAACTCCGGCTCGAAATGGATTCAGTACCCGAAGAGCTGGATGAAGTACAGCGTAAAATTTTGCAACTCGAAATAGAACGAGAGGCCATCAAGCGCGAAAAAGATGAGCGGCGGTTGTCGGAATTAAATGAAGAGCTGGCTAACCTGAACGAAAAACGGAACGAAATAAAATCGCAATGGCAGTCGGAGAAAGAACTGGTTGAACAGGTTCAAAACTTAAAGGAGGGTATTGAACAGTTTAAACTGGAAGCCGAACAGGCTGAACGTTCGGGTGACTATGGTAAAGTTGCTGAGATCCGATACGGCCGTATTAAGGAAGCTGAAGAGAAAAAAGATTCATTGATGGCACAACTCATAACTATGCAAAAAGAGAAAGGCTCGATGATCAAAGAGGAGGTTGACAGCGAAGATATTGCTGAAGTGGTGAGCCGTTGGACCGGAATTCCGGTGCGCAAAATGTTACAGAGCGAACGCGAAAAATTATTGCTGCTCGAAGATGAATTACATAAGCGTGTGGTCGGACAAGAGGATGCCATTGCTGCGGTATCGGATGCCGTTCGCCGGAGCCGTGCCGGACTACAGGACATGAAACGTCCGATAGGGTCATTTATATTTCTCGGAACAACCGGTGTTGGTAAGACGGAACTCGCCAAAGCGCTGGCCGAATACCTGTTCAATGACGAAAACTCAATGACCCGCATTGACATGAGCGAATACCAGGAACGCCACACGGTTTCGCGACTGATAGGTGCCCCTCCCGGATATGTTGGTTACGATGAGGGCGGACAGCTTACCGAATCGGTAAGGCGTCGCCCCTATTCTGTTATTCTGCTTGATGAGATTGAAAAGGCTCATCCTGATGTATTCAACATTTTGCTGCAGGTACTGGATGACGGAAGACTCACCGACAACAAGGGACGTACTGCCAATTTCAAGAATACCATTATTATAATGACCTCAAATATTGGCGCTCACCTGATTCAGGAAAATTTTGAAAACATCAATGATGAAAACCACGACAAGGTAATTGCTTCAACACGTGTTGCAGTATTTGATCTGCTTAAGAAAACCATCCGTCCTGAATTTTTAAACCGTATTGATGAAATTATCATGTTCAATCCGCTTTCGCGGAATGAGATTCGAAGCATCGTTGAAATGCAGTTCAACGGATTGAGAAAAATGCTTGCCGCGCAGGGTATTTCCATTGAAGCAAGCGAAGGTGCCATTGAGTGGCTGGCACAACTGGGATTCGATCCGCAGTTTGGCGCACGGCCTCTGAAAAGGGTTATGCAGCGAAAAATACTCAATGAACTCAGCAAGCGAATCCTTTCGGGCGATATTAACCGCGATGATTTAATCATGGTGGATACTGATAAACAACATAACTTCATCTTTAAAAATGAAAAGCCCGAATTAGCCGTATAACTTTTCATCAGTAATAAAAACACCCCGCACCAAATATCAGTGCGGGGTGTTTTACATTAAACCGGCATTTTTAGTAAACAGTATTCTGCGGATCAAAATTGGTCCAACCCAGTGTCCAGTCCAACCCTCCGAATGCACCCATGAAGTTCACCTGCGTAAAAAATCCACCCTGCAGGTTTGTATTGCTGAAGTCGGCACCCGAAAGGAGCGGTGATGTCGCGTCAGGTAACAGGTCAGGATTTGTCAGATTAGCCGGGTAATAACATTTTAAATCGGTTACATTTGAAAGTACCGAGTTACCGTAAGTACTGATATCGAACCAGGCCTGAATATCGAATGAAGCACTGGCCTGCAGCGGCGTGGTACAACCTGCAATAATCGTATTTCGAACCTGCAAATCGCCGGCGGCGGCATTCGATTCGGTTGCAGAGCCATCTACATATAATCCTGTAGGGTAGCCGGCAATAAGCGAATTGTACAAGCTGGTTTGTGTGTTCCGTCGCAAATGCGCTCCGCGTTTGTATTGGCTATTTATAACGGTTCCGGCATCCATCATAGGTCCGAATATACTAACGTTGCTGAATATGGCCCTTGTGTTTGGCGAAGCGGTGGTTCCCTGTCCGTCGTTATCCGATTCAAAACCATTGGAGCCCGACTGGTCAGCAATATCTTTATCGCGTAAAGCGGCAGCAAACTGAATCTTTCCGCTATAACCATTATCGGTATCAAAATCATCATCCCAGCTTCGGAATGAAATCAGGTATTTGGCATTTACGTTACCACCAAACCACTCGTACGAGTCATCGCCGCAATATGAAACCTGAACATAGGCAATTTCAGTTCCTGATCCAACTCCACCCATAGTAAGGCCGTTAATTTCCTGATTAGGCTGAAAAGCGATTCCGCTGAATTCAATTCTGACAAACTTCAGTTTTCCGGAATTATCTGCTGCATTGGTTCCGCCATACAAAGCGTTGGTACCACCCTCAACCGTTCCTTCGCCGCCCGGAAGATTTATGGGAGCTCTACCACATAGAATAATTCCGCCCCAATCACCGTATGACCGGTTCCCGGGTGCTTCGCTTGAAGTAAATACAATGGGTTGTGTTTGTGTTCCCACAGCCAGCAACTGTGCCCCCCTTTCAACAATCAGTGTTCCTTTGGTGGCTTTGTCACCTTTGATAACAGTTCCCGGCTCAACCTGGACTACCGCACCCTGCTTTACATATACAAACCCTTTCAGTATGTATTTGTTGGTGGCTTTCCAAACGGTTGGAGCAGTTATGTCGCCTTCAACAACTATAGTTTCACCCGGAGGTGTTACATTGTTATTGTCGTCATCATCTTTTTTGCATCCGGTAAATGTTAATGCCGAAATGGTAATCATTACCATAATCGCTGAAATAAATCTGGTCATCATTTTTGTGTTCATTTTGTTAATATTTGAATAAGATTATTATGACACAAATAAATAAACTCAATATTAACCCGGTATTAAAATAATTTGGCAAAAATGTTATCAATATAGCTATTTGACACCGGTAAATTGTGCAGGTTTCCATCTTGCCTTCGGGGATGATGGAATGGTTATTTTTAATGTGGTGTGCAGAGATATTGAAAAATTAACCTGTCAGGATCCTAAAAGCGGAGGTTAACTCCTAACGTGTAATAAGATCCACGGTTTATTACCAGAACCTTTTCATCGCTGGTGTTAATGGTCCCGTTTTCATCCGAATCCTGCTGCCAGATTTCATCTTTCGAAAGCAGGTCCTGTATACCGGCT
>CAZPKJ010000141.1:6969-7865 GCA_964587075.1 uncultured Flavobacteriaceae bacterium
TTTGCCAATCTTTTTTGATACCGTAAGATCAACTACCGGCCTGGGCATATAGTAAATGTCGGGTGTTCCGTAAGTTCCAACGGCATAAATTCTCTTGCCAATCAGGTTGTACATGGCTGTTACCTGCCAGTGACGGGTATCGTCGGTAAAAAATAATCCCGCATTTAAAATATAGGGTGATTGTCCCATCATTGGCCGTTCTTCGCTCTGGCCAACGGCTTTTTCACCAAGCGACACCTTGCTCTCAATGAGCGCGGCATTAAATGAAACACCCGTTTTACTTAGCGCTCTGCCAAAGAACGATTTTTGCATTTTTGATGAATCACCCCGTGGTATGAAATACTTTTTAAGTTCCACTTCCAATCCGATACTGGTTGCATGGCTGGCATTGTCGAATGTAAAGTTTCTGGTCCCTCCACTCCCCGACCCGGGAATAAAAAACATTTCAACCGGATTTACAAAATACTTATAGAAAACACCAAAGGTGATCAACTCGCCATATGCCGGATACTTTTCCCATCTCAGGTCAAAATTATGTATTGATGCTGTTTTCAATGACTCGTTACCGGTAAGGACATTGTTAAAGGTAAAGTCATAATATGCAAAAGGTGCCAGCTCTCTGAATTCGGGACGGTTTACAGTTTTGCCGTATGCAAGCCGGATCAGCGATTTTTCACTAAAATTATAACTGGTGTTTACCGATGGTAAAAAGTTGTGGACCGGGTTGTCGACCAGCACCGGTTTGTTGGTATAAGAGCGGCTTTCGAGTTGTTGCCTGTTATACTCATACCGTACCCCTACGCTAACTGATAATATTTCACTTAATGGCCATGACACTCCCGCATATCCGGCTACAAGGAGGTTACCGGCCTCATACCGGTCGCTGGGATTAGTTC
>CAZPKJ010000142.1:0-7863 GCA_964587075.1 uncultured Flavobacteriaceae bacterium
AATCGTATACAAAACGCGGCCGATGCCGGCAGTATCCTGGTGAATGGGAGTGTGGTGAAGCCGTCGTAACGGGTAAAGCCCTCCGATGTTATTACCATTGTAATGGCTCATCCGCCTCGCGAGGCAGAAGTTATTGCGGAGGATATACCCATAACCATTGTTTATGAGGACAAAGATCTGATCGTGATTGACAAGCCGGCGGGCATGGTGGTACATCCTGCTTACGGCAATTATACCGGAACCCTGGTTAACGCGCTGGCTTTTCACCTGAATCCTGCAATGATTGGTAAGGCCATTGAATCGGAGAATGAAAGGCCCGGGCTCGTACACCGCATCGATAAAAATACTTCAGGGCTGCTGGTTATTGCAAAGCATGAAAAGGCAATGACCCATCTGGCGAAACAATTTTACGACCGGACCATAAAGAGGAATTATATTGCATTGGTGTGGGGAAATGTTGAAACAGACCGGGGTACCATAACCGGTCATGTGGGCCGTAATTTGGCAAACAGAAAAATTATGGATGTTTTTCCGGACGGGGAGCATGGCAAGCATGCGGTAACGCATTATGAGGTGTTGGAGCGATTCGGATATGTTACGCTGGTTTCCTGTAAGCTCGAAACCGGAAGAACGCATCAAATCAGGGTGCACATGAAACATGTCGGTCATCCGTTGTTTAATGATGATGCGTATGGTGGTGATAAAATTGTGAAAGGTTCCCGTTTTTCGAAATACGTAACGTTCGTCGAAAATTGTTTTTCATTAATTCCGGGGCAGGCACTTCATGCACGGTCGTTGGGGTTTCGTCACCCTATCGGAGGTAAAGAGTATTATTTTGAATCGGACCCACCTGAAGGGTTTAAACAAATACTTGAAAAATGGCGAAGGTATACCGGTAACGACAAATAATTTAGTGCATTCGTGGCTATCCTGTGTGCGCGTATCCTGTTCGCGGTTGCGGGCAAACATGGCACAAAGCCCACGAAATTTTCACGAAGAGTTTTTAGTTGTAAACTAAAGTTTAAAGTGTAAAATAATTTCTTTGTGCCTTCTTTGTGTTTTTTTTGTCTTAGTGGCGAGAATGCGATTACCGTTGCGGCAGGCAATTGTAACGAAATTGAAAATATTTTCAGGAATATTCTTTGATCACCCCGTACAATGTATCCCGTTCAACAGCGGTATAGCCGGCATCGCTGATAAGCTTTACAAGCTGAGCCGTTGAAAGTGCAGGTGCCTGCTCTTCGGCTCCGGCCATCGAATAAATTTTTGTAGAATCATCAATGGTCCCATCCATATCATCAACACCAAACGACAAACTTGCCTGGGCAGTAGTTCGTCCTATCATGGGCCAGTATGACTTGATATGATTAAAATTATCCAAAAATATCCGGCTAACGGCATAATTACGCAAATCCTCCACCATAGTCACCTCCGGTATATGCGACATATCGTTATCCTTATTTCGAAACTTCAGCGGAATAAACGTATTAAATCCACCGGTAAGATCCTGCAATTCCCTCAGCCGGTTCATATGATCGGCACGGTGCGCATACGATTCAATGTGACCGTATAACATGGTGGCGTTGGAAGCCATTCCAAGCCGGTGTGCGGTTTCATGAATTTCGAGCCATTCATCCGATGTGCACTTATCGGCACAAATTGCTTTTCGCACCGATTCATCAAAAATTTCGGCGCCACCACCGGGTAACGAATCAAGTCCTGCTTCCTGAAGAAGTTTCAAACCCTCTTTAATCGTCATTCCGCTTTTTCGGATCATATAGTGCAATTCAACGGCAGTATATCCTTTAATGTGTAAACCGGGCCGGTGCTTCTTAATATCACGCAAAAGGTTCGCAAAAAAATGGATGTCCATTTTAGGATGAACCCCGCCGACAATGTGAACTTCTGTTACCGGTACGCCATCATAGGCACGAACCCTGTTGAGCATATCTTCATGCGTCAGCTCCCAGCCGTCTTCACGGTGTTTATACAACCTCGAATATGAACAAAAATTACACGAGAAAACACACACATTGGTAGGTTCAATATGAAAATTGCGGTTAAAATACGTGAAACGCCCGTTCTTGCGCTCGCGAACCAATCCTGCCAGCATACCCAAATACCCTGCTTCGCCATGCTCATACAGGTAAACACACTCATCAACACTTATGCGTGTACCGTTACTAACCTTGCCGGCTATGGTATTAAGACGGCTGTCGGCGGAAACGGGTATGACCGGATTATTATCGGTAGTTTGTAACATCATCAGCGAAAGCTATAACAGCCCAACAAACCTGAAAAGCATTGGTTTATCAGGGATCAAAATTATTAATTATAAATAAAAATAAAAAGGCTGCCCTTGTATAAGGAACAGCCTTTTTACCTGAAGTGGTTACCTTTATTTGTTCAATACAATACGGTTAACCGATTTGTTGTTGCCATTACTTACTTCAACAAAGTAAAGCCCGTTGGTAAGCTCCGACAAATTGATATAGTGTGTTCCGCTGAAATCGGCATAACGGTTTACCAGAACCGGTTGTCCGATAACATTCGAAACAGTAACTACTGCAGCCTGTCCGCCGGTGTTGGTATTGTGAATAATAAGTTGTCCGCTGGTAGGATTCGGATACACTATAATACCGTTCTGAACCGGGTTGTTGGTTGATGTCGGGTCGCACAGGATAGGATAAATAGCCATACCTACATCAATTCCCCATGAACTGGTAGCATCCGAAAAGGCGTACCATGTACCGGTATCAAACTGCTCCCATGAGGTTCCGGGCGTTACCTCGCCATCGGCAGTATGTATGATTGCAAGGGTGTCACCTACCGCATAGGTAAAGTCGATTCCTGCAAAGAATGGACTGGTAACCACCACAGGTGTTGCAAACGAAGCATAGGTAAGTGAACCGCCAATAACATCAGCCGCAGCGGCCGCATATGTTTTAGCTACAGTAGCCAATGCCGTTGCTCCAGGTGCGCCACCCGGACCGGTTGCATTCCAGATTTTCATATTGAAGGTGTTTGTAGTGTTGGCGTTTTTAGCTACACCAAATCCAATAAGCAATCCGGTAACCGCGTAGTTGGGCTGAATTGTTTGTGAAAACTTATCAGCTTTACCCATATCGAGATAATTGTTGTGTCCTGAAACATAACCACCATTGTTAGAAAACAACAAGGTAGGAGTAGCTGTAGGAGGGAAGTTGCTCAGCGTATCACATCCGCCACCACCACCGGCTGGATTGACGGTAATATAACCGTTTTTAGTTTCAGTATCGTTACCCTGTGCGTTGGTAACGGTGAGACTCACCGGATAAACACCGGCAGTGTTGTAAGTAATGTTGGTTGGATTCTGAACATTCGATGAGGATGGTGTACCCCCGGTGAATGTCCACAGCCAGGTAGTAGGCGAACCTGATGACAGGTCGGTAAAGTTAATGCTTGTTCCAACCGTGATATTGGTTGCAGAAGCAACGAAGTCGGCGTTGGGAGCCCCTATTGTTACTGGAACACATCCCTGTGAAGTAAGAAGGGTGGCACGTGATGCTGTGATGGAAGTGTTCATACGTGTTGACTGACCATTGGTAAACATGATCATACAGTTGTCGTCGACATAATCCATATAATTCATAAACATCTCTCCGTTAGGACCGTTTCCGCAGCTGATTTTGGGGAAGGTAGGACAACCGAAATTTAATGAAGCCTGAGTAGGTGTGTCGGCAACCTGGTCGTTACCGCAATTAGAATCACCATTGATATGACGAAGGTTGAACCAGTGGCCGATTTCATGTGTTGCAGTTCTTCCTCTGTTATAGGGAGCAGCGGTTCCAAGTGCACCCGGTCCGCCAACAGATCCGTTCAATAACACCACACCATCGGTGGCTGCCGCACCCCCCGGGAACTGCGCGTATCCGAGCAATCCGCCACTGAGCTGACCTACCCAGATATTAAGATAGCTGCCCGCGGGCCATGCATTGCTTCCGCCGTTGGCATCATACTTAATATTGTTGTTAGATGAAAATGAAGTTACCGTTGTCTGTTTACGGATAATGCCATCGGTAACATTGCCGTTCGGGTCACGTACCGCCAGGCAAAACTGGATGCCGGTATTGGCTACAAAAGGTTGAAATACCGAAGGTACATTACCAACATCGGGATTGGTACCGGCAAAATCCTGGTTCAAAACATCCATCTGCGCCATGATGCGGGCATTGGAAATGTTCTGAGTGGAGTTGTTGATATTGTACAATACGTGAAACACTACCGGAACAGTAACCACGCCGGTTGTTTTCCATGATTAGTTCGCGATCATACGCTGTTGAATAGCGGCTTCAATTGCGTTTTGGTTCGCCTCATACGAAGGATCGGTAGCCTTCATATACTCATGATACTGCATGGTACCGCAACGATCGTGTTGCGCTACTGCACTACCAAAAATCAGCCATACGGCACTAAACAGAAGTAAGAATTTTTTCATGTGTAAAGTAGTTGATTATTAGTTAGATATTAGATTGTTTACAAATTGGTAAATGGGGTTCACCAGCGGGCGAATCACAAAAGTAATAATTAGGATTTGGTTATACTGTCGGGAAAGGGCCTTTTTTATGCACAATTATCCGCAAATGCGAATGGATTTGGATTTAAGATCTAAAAGACTAAATCTTTAATAATTATATAATTGTATATCAATAAGTAGCAAATTATTTTTGTTATTTTTCCTGCCCTGCTGGTAATTCCGGTTTTTACAAACCTGTATTCATGATAACTTTTAAAGGATTCAAAAAATGTCATCCGGGAGTCATAATTCCATGCGCATTTATCCATTTTTGCATTTTATGATGTTAATAAGGTAAATTTAGCCAATGAAATACAGGATTCTTTTAGTTGAGGATGAACAGTCGTTGAGTGAGACCATAAAACTTAATCTCGAACTGGAAGGGTATACGGTTCAAACCGCCCGCGATGGCAAGTCGGCTTTAAAAACTTTTAAAAGTGAGCGATTCAACCTGGTAGTTCTGGATGTGATGTTACCCGAAATGGATGGATTTACCGTTTGTGAAGCGATCAGGCTCGATAACCCCGATGTGCCGGTGTTGTTCCTAACGGCAAAAAGTTCAGGTTCCGACCGGATTACCGGATTAAAGATTGGGGGCGACGATTACCTTACCAAGCCATTCAATCTCGAGGAACTGCTCCTGAGGGTACAAAATCTCCTCAAACGTTCACTTAAAAATGCAGGCGGACCCGGTATTACGGAGTACAAAGTCGGCGATTTTAATATCAACTTTTTGCAACTTGAGATTACAAGACCCGGTACCGAGGCTATCCGCCTTACCAAAAAAGAGGGTCAGTTGCTGAAATTACTTATTGAACGTCGAAATGAAGTAGTTTCGAGGGAACATATCCTGGAAACCGTTTGGGGTTATGATATTTACCCCAGTACCCGTACCATTGATAACTTTATAGTTTCGTTCCGTAAATATTTTGAACCCGACCCCGCCAATCCGCGTTATTTTCAGTCGGTGCGGGGCATTGGGTACCGGTTTACCGACCAATTGAATTGAGCTGTTATTTATATTGCTTTTTAACAGTTTTAAAGAACAGCCTGTTTAAAAATAGCGGTCATTCACAAAAAAGTCCTTGACAAATCGGTCTTCAAAGGTTACATTTCGGAAACCTTATGAGGCAAGTTGTGCCGGTGAAACACTATGGAAAAAACTGGAGCCATTGAAAGACGGTCGGGTCTGGGATGGGATGATTTTATTGAACAATATGTAAAACCCAACAAGCCGGTAATTTTAACCGATGCGGCAGCCGGGTGGGAGGCCCATCAGAAGTTTACTCCCGAATTTTTTAAATCGGCCTTTCCGCAAAAAACCGCTACCATTCATGAGGTCAAATACCAAATGAGCGACTATGTGGATATGATGCTGAACGGCACCGAAGAAAAACCTGCTCCATATCCCTTTAAAATTGATATTGAGAAAAATTTCAGGGAACTGATGCCATACATTGCTCCCGGTTTCAGTATCCTTGAGAATAACCGGCTCAAGAGTAAATTTGTTACCAGGCGGCTCATCCCGCAATGTTCAACACTTGAAATTTTCTTTGGCGGCAAATCGGGCTGGTTTCCCTATATCCATTACGACCTGTTCGGTTTATATGCTATAGTCACACAGGTATACGGCCGCAAACAGTTTATCGTTTTCGATCCTTCGCAGGCAGAGTTTATGTATCCCGAAAAAGAACATCCCTGGAAATCGGCAATAAAAAATTATTATAATCCCGATTACAACCAGTATCCGTTGTTTAAAAATGCGAAACCGGTAAGCGATGTGGTGAGCCCGGGCGAAACTATATTTGTACCAAAAGGCTGGTGGCACACCGCCCGATCGCTGGAACCAACCATTTCAATTGCGCAGGACCTGTTAACACGACATAACTGGGACCTCTTTGAACGCGATGTACTGTTTTACAAAAAAAAGGAGGGCTGGCTGAAATATTTCGCTTATGCATTGTATTTGAAATACGCGGGTGCCGGAATATGGTACCAGGAACATTTTGGCGATTTGAAAAATTAATTTTTTAACTTTACCTGTAATTAAAATCCGGCAGGTATGAAGTTCCTTGTAAAAATTATTACCACTACCCTGGCTGTTATTCTTGCAGCTTACGTTTTACCGGGTGTGTCGGTCGACAACACCTTAACGGCTATTATACTTGCCTTTGTATTGGCGGTACTCAACGCGCTGATAAGGCCGCTCCTGGTTTTATTAACACTTCCTGTCACCATACTCACGTTAGGTTTATTTTTGCTGGTTATAAACGCTGTGATAGTTCTCATGGCATCGGCACTGGTATCGGGCTTTACCATTGCGGGATTCTGGCACGCGTTATTGTTCAGCATCGTACTTGCTTTGGTTGTTTCGGTACTCGAAGCTATTCAGGAAGGTTTTGCCGATAACAGGAGGTAATGCCGGCTACCGGTTACATATTTCACGATAAGGACAATATACGCACCGTTCGGTTTCATTGGTTTGAGTAAAGGCAACCTCTGGGTTCAGTATTTCATTTATTAACCCTTTGAGTGATGTTTCGAATTCGGCAAGGGCAGTGCTGTCAATTGCTTTGGCAGGATATTGAATTCCTGCCTGTACATTTCGCGCAACATAAAACCCGGCGGCGAATTTTTTATCCGGTTCGTTTTTACTGTACAGTAAAGAATAGAAGTATAACTGGAACAACGTCTTCTTCTTAGGATTGGTGAACAGTTCCGCTATGTCAGCCGCTTTAAGCACCACCTGTCCCGTTTTGTAGTCGATGATCCGGGTAACCCCGAGTCGTTCATCCACGCGGTCGAATTTTCCAAACAACTGTACCGATTTGTCATTCAGGGACAGGATAGCCGAAAACGAACCCTCGGTGCTCCGGATACTGAATGGCGCATCCTCACGGTCGCGTATCAGCATGCGTCTGGCTATTTCTTTTATTACACCCGCGGTAATGATATCGCTTCCGCGGAGCTGGTTGAATGGAACATGATATTGATCGAATACAGCCAGTTCCACTTTTTCATCTATCTGTTTCAGTAAATTATTGATTATTCCCGGGGTGACCGGATCACTAACGCCCTGGTATATGTGTTCCATGGCCGCGTGAAGGATGTTTCCAAAGTCATCGGCCTCAATTACCTGTTTGTATTCGTCGGGTTCTCTGATGCCGGCAATGTACCTGAGGTAAAACTGGAGCGGACAATGGATATAGGTGGTAAGTGATGTGCTTGAGAACGATCGTGCCTCACCGTCGCCTGAAACGAACCGGTTCAGTTCAGTGATGACCGCCTCGTCTTTTCCGATAATTACC
>CAZPKJ010000143.1:0-7845 GCA_964587075.1 uncultured Flavobacteriaceae bacterium
AACTGTACGATAAATTTCTATATCAGAATAGGCACTCCCACTGGTACTTAGTTTTGTTATGAGGGCATATAACCATAATTTACCCGATGCTATATTTCTACGCAAGTGGCCTGCAACATCAATAATATCATTCTTATTGGGAACAGAAGATAAACCGACCGACCAAAGCGTTGGATTATCTCCATTTTTATTGCTGCCTAAAAATGCAGTTGAATCGGGAGATATGTTATCACGAGCAGCAAAAGCATCGATTAACACATTGCCATTAATTGAAGTTAAGGAAGGCACACTCATTCGTTGCAGATAGGTACGATTTCTGCCCGGACCTGTTCCTGCACTTTGCACAATGGAACCAAATTGCGCTGAACTTAATGGAGGAGTGGCGGTTGCCGCTGAAGTACCAATTACACCAATGCCGGAACCCGGGTTAACACCGGAATAAAACCAGGAGTCACCCATTACCGCTGCCGGTGTATTGGCCCGTACATCTCCATCGACTCCAAAACCAGAAATATTGGTCAGAGTGGTACAGGTAGCTTGTCCAAACGATGATTGTACAATTAACGCTCCCTGAATGATTAAGATCAGGGTGATTGCGCATAATGACTTGGTAAAAAATTGATAATGTCGCATAATTTAATCTGTTAAGAGATTCTATTCCGTCTTAAACGGTTTAACACAAACCTTATACACGAAAAATTATCGAAAGGTTATAAGTTTAAGTGATTGATATTGTATAAGTTACAAAATATAAACTTGGTCACCTCTCGGAGTGAGTAACTCAAACCAAGCCATGGTTTATTGAAAAAGTGTATAAGAAAGTTTACATTATTTCATCATAAAAAACGTCAACTATTCCGCAAAAGTTGAATATAATTCTACTGAAATATCCATGTTAAAATTTTTTACAGCCTTTCATATAATAATTGCCAATAAAGTAATTCGGTATTGAATTACTACCATCTTATAATCAGATAACCTGCCCGTGGTTTGCTTCGATCGTTGAGGTCGAGGATATAAAAATAGGTGCCGGATGCAACTTTCTTGTTAAAATAGATACCTGAAACATTGGCAACGCCATCCCAGTTATTGTTATAGTCGGTGGCCTTAAAAACCAGTTTGCCGTAGCGGTTATAAACCCAAATTTTATTACCTGGATAGTTTTCAATTCCATCAATTACGTAACCATCATTTACCCCATCGCTGTTTGGTGAAAATCCGGTGGGTACAAACAATGAGTCACATACAACGGCAACTTGTGTGCTAAGCGTTGTTTTACAGCCGTACTGATTCGATATTTCAACTGTATAAACAGTTGTAACCTGTGGGCTTACTATCGGGTCAGGCACATTGGTAAATGTAATGTATGAAGCGGGCGACCACTCATAGGTTGTTCCTCCTGTTGCCTGCAAAGTTGCCGTTTCGGGCGGACAAATAATCTGGTTGTTCGATACTGATACATTACCTATGGATTTAACTTCAACAAGTATAGTGTCGGAAGTTAAATTACCGCAGGCACCAGAATAAGTGACCCAGTAATTTCCCGCAGCGGGTGTAGTAAATGTAATTGCGTTTGCTCCCTGTAGTACATTGCCATTAAAATACCACTGATATGTTCCTTCAGGCAGCGAATCAGCAATCAACGTAACCGATTCGCCGGCACAAATAACCGTAGGTCCCTGTGCCGTTACAATGAGGCTTTGATTGTTATATATAGTGAACTGGGCAGTTCCGGTACAACCAGCGGCATCGGTAACCGTAACTGAATAACTCCCCGGAACAAGGGCGCTCACAGAGGCTGATGAACTGCCATTTGACCAGTTGTAGGAATAAGGCAAAGTTCCCCCGTTAATTTCAAGTATGATACTCCCCCCTGAACCGGCATTACAGCTTGCATTGGTCGCTGTACCTGAAATTACAAGTCCCTGAGAAGGCTGTGATATGATGCATGATTCGGTATATACACACTGATTGCTGTCAGTAACAATTATCGAATAGTTTCCTGAATTCAAACCGGTTACTACAGGGCCAACAACACCGTTGCTCCACAAGTATGATAACTGGCCCGTTCCCCCAAAAGCATTGATAATGGCAGAACCGTTAGCACCACCAAAACAAGTAACATTGTTGGTAACGGTTATTGTTCCGGTAACAGGTGACGCAGGCTGATCAATGCGGATACTTTTCACAGATGTACATCCATTTCCATCGGTTACCGTTACGGTATATACACCTGCACCTATATTTGAAATGCCGGAAGTTGTTTGGCCATTGCTCCAATTGTATGTATATGGTAGTGTGCCACCCGAAATTTGTGTTTCAATAAATCCGTCACTCCCATTATAGCATCTTACATGTTGCTTACCGGTTACATGTAACAGCAGCGGCGCTACAGGTTCATTTAGTGTAAACACAGTATTTGCCTGACAACCTGCTGAATCGGTTACCGTAACCGAATAAGTTCCTGCCAGCAGGTTCTGAATGGAAGCTGTTGTGGCACCCGAACTCCATAGAAATGATGGCGGACCGGTATTACCATTTACCGATACTGCTATTTGCCCGGTAGATGTTCCCTGGCAAAGTATATGCTGAATTGATTGTACGGTAACTGCCAACTGGCCTGTCAGATTCAGAATTTCAACAGTGGACTGAGCCGTACATCCATTGACATCCGTTACGGTTATTGTATAATTCCCCGGCTGCAGGTTTGTGATACGCCTGGTTGTTTCACCATTACTCCATAAATAGGAGAACTGGCCACTTCCACCCGACGCCGATACAGTAACTGAACCGGTGGTATTGACACAATTCAAATGTTTTATAATATCGAAATTAATATTAATTGCTTCCGCAGGTTCTGTGATTTCAATAATGTGATTGAGTTCACAGCCATTATTATCAGTTATGAGTACAGAATAATTACCTGCAATAAGGTTATTAATATAAGGTGTAATTGCGCCATTGTTCCACACATAAGTATAAGGAGCGGTTCCCTGTAATGCCTGAACAGACACCATACCAGTACTGTCACCACGACATGAAACATGATGCAGGCTGTCGGTGGTTACCTGTAACGGGAACTCAGGCTGCAAGATAGTATCAGTTGTTGTGAAACTACATCCATTGGAATCATTAACTGTTATAGTATATGTTCCTGCGGGAAGGTTCTGAAGCGCAGGGGTTGTATCGCCTGTTGCCCACAAATATGAATATGGAACCAAACCTCCCGATGCCGCTACAGAAACAGAGCCGGTGGCATCACCAAAACAACCCACATGTGTAGTTAAAAAGTTACTGATTGTAACTGCATCATTAGGCTGGTAAATTTGAATAGCAACATCCGTCTGGCAGTTGTTACCATCGGTTACTGTTACCACATACACACCGGCCGGTATGTTCGTGTTTGATTGCCCGGCGGATCCGTTGCTCCAATAATATGTATAAGGAGCATGTCCGCCGGAAGGCAGAACGGTTGCCGCTCCGGTATTATCTCCAAAACACTGAACATGAGTTACCGACGAAATGGATGCCGATACCTGGTTTGCCGACTCGGTTACATCAGCAGCAGATGTAGCAGAACAACCATTTGCATCGGTAACAGTGGCGGTATACGTACCTGCTGTCAGGTTGGTAATTGTAGATGATGCTGATCCGTTGCTCCACAAATAGGAATAGGGAGATACTCCTCCTGAAGCCTGCACTTTAGCCACTCCGGTATTGCCGCCGGTACATGCAATTTCGGTAAGCATTACTGCCGAGGCCATCACATTTGCAGGAGACTGCTGAATTACTACCGTATCGGAAACAAAACACCCGTTGGCATCGGTCACAATAACGGTGTGAATACCTGCTCCAAGGTTTGAAGCATTTTGATTGGTTTCACCGTTGCTCCATGCAAAACTCAATGGAGAAACACCGCCGGTTACTACAGCATTCCCTGTGCCGGTATTGCCCGAAGTACATGTTATTAAACCCGAACCCGTTGCTGAAACTTCAAGTGAATCGGCCGATGCGTTGATTTCAGCCACGATGGTGTTCGAACAGCCCCAGGGATCGGTAACAAGAACCGAATAACTACCCGGGCCGAGCCCGGTGGCAGTTGCACCGTTCTGAATGGGATTCGTATCCCACAAATACGTTGTACCTGCAGCAGGAACACCCATAACGGTGGCAACACCGTTGGTATCACTTTTACAAATTGGATCCGACGTAACGACTGATGGGTTTGAGCCATTTACTTTTATTGAATATGAAAAAATTTGAGCCCCGTTGAGCGGGCATGCGTTATCACGTACATAAACTGAGAAAACTTTGGGAACCGAACTTATATCCCCCGTTGAAGGTGTCCAGCAAAAATGTAGTACCGGTCTTGGCCCGGGCGTGGTTGTTACGTTGGCTCCCTGCGGTAAATTTTGAACAATTGCAGTTACCGATTGCAATGAATCGGCATCCATGGTATTAATGGAGAAACAAATTTGCTGGCCTGCACATATACTGGTACTAAAACCCTGATTCCCATTAATTGCTGATGCAGCAGGAAAGGCGTTGAAACAGCTCCTGGTATAAACCTGCATATCGCGGATGACACTACCTATATGCTGACCGTTACGGTATTCATTGATACGTATCGCAATAACTCCAACCTGCAACGACGACGGAGTAAAATTTATATCTCCGGTATTAGGATTAAGCAGGAAATTAGTGGAGGAGTTGAGGGGATATACTGCTGAATAGGGATTTATCCAGGATACTTGGGTATTCTGGCTGGTTTTAGGAGATATCAACTCATACACCAGGGAGTCGCCGTCGGAATCCACAACCCCGGGATTGTAATTGAAATTCTGGCCAAGGCACATGAATGTTGCCGGTGTACCTGTAAACTGTGGCGAATTGTTTTGAGCAACCGCGACGTTGTTCAGCATAGCTTCAACATACAATTCGGAATTTATTGCACAAGGGTTTTGGATAGTAGTAACCGTGCAATTCCTGCAACAAACCCTGTAGCTGAATACCCAGTCGGAACAGGCAAATGGCAAAGTAATTACGGCCTGGTAAATCCATTTTTGCAAGCCGGTTGAAATTCCTCCGTTGCATGAGGAGGGTGAAGTTGCACATGGCGTGGTAATTTCAAGGCCATTGTTCAGAGATACTTTAGTTGCAAGTTCTGTTCGCGAATAACCACAGGAAGTCGACTTGTAAGTAATGGTCATATTGCGGGGTTCGGGCGTTCCGCCGCAATCGCGGTAAAAAACGGCTTCTACCTGGTATACCAGACCCCCCAAACTTTTATAAGTCAGTTCAGCTCCTGCGGCATGCGTTGCCGAGGCCTCATCTGCCGAAAGGCAAAGACCTAATAAAATAAAAATGTTCACCCGGATAGCCCTTACAATTCCTATTATGAACTGCAGGGTTGCGGGGACACTTGTCCAACTCATAAATGATCAATTAACTATGACACTTTGTGTATCATGGCTTTTTACTTGTATATGGCCTTAAAAGATGACTCTTTTGAGTTAAAACCTTACATGAACCTTACAAAATCAAATAAAAAGCCGGACTGGTTTTTACCCGGTCCGGCTTGATGAATTAACCATTTAAGAAATGCTCAGCTGGCTGTCAATAATTCCTTTAATATACTGGCTACCAGCTTATTGTCGGCTCTCCCTGCAAATGCCTTCGAGGCAGCCCCCATCACCTTACCCGTATCAGCCGGTCCTGAAGCCCCCATTGATGCGATGAGTTTCTTCAGTTCCTCTTTTATTTCGCCGGGATCCATCTGACTGGGCAGGTATTTTTCGATGACAGCAATTTCCTCTTGCTCTCCCTGAGCCAGATCGGAACGGTTTTGATTTTCATAAATCTCCACCGACTCTTTTCGCTGCTTAACCAGTTTCTGAAGGATTTTCATTTCGTCATCTTTGGTAACACCGGTACTCCCTCCGCTTGTTTTGGCAAGCAGAATTGCCGACTTAACTGCTCTCAACGCCCTCAAAGCCGCCTCATTTTTAGAAAGCATTGCGGTTTTGATATCGGCATTAATTATTTCTTCGAGTGACATATTATTAACAAATTTACTGGTTAATCGACCCTGTCGTGCAGGAATGAATTGTTGGGCCTTATTTCAGGACGATTATCACTATCGTTCGACAAGGTATATTTAGATACCTCATTTTTCTCCGATGAAGGTACATTATCCAGTTGTACCCCTTTGCGGCGATAGGCCGGTTCCTTTTCAAGATCATTCAAACCACTGGGTGAATTTACTTTATTACTTAACTCACGCAACCGGGCTATACGCTCACGAGCTTTTGTGTAGGGGTCATACTGTTCATCCTGTAATTCTTCCTTTGGAGCAGGTGAAGGGCTTTGATAAACAGGCCGTATATTCGACTGAAGCGGTGCAGGTGGCAGGGATGACTCGTTATCATCGGTAACCCGTGCAGAATTCATTTCAAATACAAATGTTTTCTCCGCAGGTTCTTCCGGTTCGGGAACGGTTACAACAAACACAGGCTGTTCATTAACCGGAGCAATGCGCTGCTCTTCAACTACCTCATCGGCTTTCGGTTCATTGGATCCGGTTTCAGCGGCAGCCTGCATATCCGGTTCAACTTCGGTTTCTTCATGCAACTGATGAACGATTCGTTCCTCCGGTTCATTTTGAACAATTTGAGTTGGTACAGTTACATCGGGTTTTTTAAAAACCGGTAATGAAAATACTACAGGTTCTTTTTGAATCAATTTCATTTCATTGTCATCAGCAATTTCCGGTTCAGCTTTTACTTCGTTAACCGGCAACTGATTGTTGATAATCTCCCCATTGATATCAAACAATACTTTGTTTTCACTTTTAACGATGACCGTATTCAATTGATCTTTCGTTTTAAATCCGGTAGCAATAATGGTAACATTGAGGCTGTCGCCGAGTGATTCATCGGTTCCGACACCCATAATAACTTCGGCTGACTGGCCGGCCTGTTCCTGGACGTAATCGGTTATTTCTCCCATTTCATCCATCGACACCTCAACATTACCTGAAGTAATATTGAGCAGCACAAAACGAGCGCCTTCAATTTCATTATCATTCAGGAGTGGTGAGTCGAGAGCTTTACGAACCGCATCAATAGCACGGTTTTCGCCATCCGCCGAAGCGGAACCCATTATTGCAACGCCACTGTCTTTCATAACAGTTTGTATGTCGGCAAAATCAACATTGATGTGCAGCGTAGTTGTAATAATTTCAGCGATACTTTTCGCAGCGATACTGAGTATATCGTCGGCATGGCCAAACGCTTCACTAAGTTTCAGGTTACCGTGAATTTCGCGCAATTTATCATTGCAAATCACCAGCAGGGTATCTACATTTTGTTTGAGTTCTTCAATACCCGCATCGGCTTGTGCGCGGCGCTTTTTACCTTCGAAAGCAAATGGCACTGTTACAATGGCAACTGTGAGAATTCCCATTTCCCTGGCAAGGCCCGCAATTATTGGCGCGGCGCCGGTACCTGTACCTCCACCCATGCCGGCGGTAATAAAAACCATCTTGGTATTATTGCGAAGAATATTCCTCAGCTCATCAATATTTTCGATAGCTGCATTTTTACCAATTTCGGGCAGGGCGCCTGCTACACGTCCTTCGGTAAGGCTGGGGCCGAGTTGGTTTTTGTTAGGCACGGGGCTTATATCGAGAGCCTGATGGTCGGTGTTACAAACCAGGAAATCGACACCCTTAATTCCTAACCGGTACATGTGGTTTACCGCATTACTGCCACCACCGCCAACACCAATCACCTTGATGATTGAGGGGCGTTCTTTGGGTAATTCAAACTGCATCATTGTTTTGGG
>CAZPKJ010000144.1:0-7770 GCA_964587075.1 uncultured Flavobacteriaceae bacterium
GGGGAAGTTGTTGTAAATACCTCCATCGAATAATATCATATCGTTTATTGCTACAGGAGCAAAGTAGAGCGGGTAGGCCATGGATGCCCTTACGGCAAGAGGGAGATCGCCATTTTTAAAAATAACCTGTTTGCGCGATTTAATATCCGCGGCAACGCATCTAAATGGAATGAATAAACTGTCGAAATTATATCCTGCTTTCGCAATGGCAGCCGACATGCTTTCCATGAGAGCAAAGTCGGTACGTGCCGAACTGACAACGCTGATAGGGAGATGAGTGTGCAGTATTGAATCGATTGAAAAGTTTAATGAAACCCATGATGCTGACGACTTGGGTTTATTGTAGTAAAAGTCGAGGTTTTCATCTATAAATCCAGTTGCCCAGTCTTTGAATTCACCGGAAAGAACCAGGTTTTCAATTTGAGAGGGAGTATATCCGATGGCATAAAGTGAACCAATGATAGCACCTGCCGAGGTTCCGGTAATATAATCTATTGGAATATTATGTTCCTCGAGTGCTTTGAGTGCGCCGATGTGAGCAACACCACGTGCTCCTCCGCCACTCAGAACCAGTCCGGTTTTTTGAGCAGTCAGTTTCAGGGGATTTATGACCCACAACCCAAAGCTTAGTATGATCCAAAACACCGGCGTACACTTCATAAACTTCAGGTAGTAATTTAATTTAACTGATTATTTACAGAAGTGAGCAATTTATTGAAATAACCGGGTGATGCGATTAGTCGCGATCCATACCAGCTGAAATATCCGCCATCGGCAAGTATTACCAGTGCGCCGGGTACAAGGCTTTGAATTTCGTCGATGTGCTTTTTTCTGAATGGATAAGGTTCCGATGACAGCAGTACAAGTTCAGGGCTCATTTTTTTTATGGATTCATGGCTTACTTCGGGATATCTTTTCGAAGTGATCACATTTTTCATTCCACAGTACTTCATCATCCGGTTTATAAAAGTTCCGGAGCCGGCGGCCATATATGGATTTCTCCAGATGAGATAAAGCGTAGTTAAGTTATTAAGCGGCTGTATCGATTTGAATCCTGTGGTAATTTTATTGCTGATTTGTTCGGCCAATTCGTGGGTCCCGGTTATTTTACCCAGTTCAAGTATCATTTCATTGGCATCTTTCAGCGTTTTTACATCACTCACCCAAACCGGAAATTGTTTTTCAAGTGTTTCAACGATTTCCCGTGTGTTTTCTTCCTTATTTGCAATAATGAGATCAGGTTGCAGCGCATAAATTTTATTAAAATCAACTTTTTTGGTGCCACCTACCCGTTCGCGCGATTTAAAAATATGTTTGGGGTGAATGCAGAATTTTGTAATTCCTGCAATATTATTTTCAAGACCCAAATCGGCAAGCAATTCGGTAATTGAAGGTACCAGTGAAATTATCCGTAACGGAGCCTTATCAAAGGAAACCTTCCTGTTAAGCTGATCGGTAATGGTAACCGGGTAAATCATTAAATGGCCAGAGCTTTTACAATATCATAACGGGTGATGATATAGTTTTTGTCATTTCTGAAGTCTTTAATCAGTACCGCGTCATCGGCTTTGTTAATCATTCCGGTTAAGGAGTCAAGCGGTGTTGATGCATCAATGAACGGAAGGGCCTCCAGCATGATAGAGTGAACCGGGTTCTCTATGATTTCGGGATTTTCAACAATTTTATTAAACACCAGGTTTTCATTAATGGCGCCAACAATACGGTTATCCCTGGTAACAGGCAACTGTGAAATGCTTTTGCGGGTTATCAGGTCAAGGGCATGCCGGATGGTGTCATCATAACCGATAGTTATCAGTTCACTTTGTTTTCCATTGGCGATAACATCCTTGGCTGTCATCCCCTTTTTATTAATATATCCTTTTTCGCGCATCCAGTCATCATTGAAAATTTTACCCAGATACCTGGTACCATGATCATGAAAAACCACAACAACGGTTTCGCCTTCTTTAAAATTATCTTTTAACTGAAGCAATCCCGCTACAGCGGAACCGGCCGAGTTGCCAACCCATATTCCTTCCTGTCTGACTATTTCGCGGGTCATCAGCGCGGCATCCTTATCCGTTACCTTTTCAAAATGATCAATCAAATCAAAGTTCACATTTTTGGGTAAAAAATCTTCTCCGATACCTTCGGTTACATAAGGATAGATTTCGTTCTTGTCGAATATTCCGGTCTCTTTGTATTTTTTGAATACCGATCCATAGGTGTCGATGCCCCACACTTTTACTCCCGGCTTTTTCTCCTTTAAATATTTTGCAATTCCACAAATAGTTCCTCCGGTTCCAACGCCAACCACAAGGTGATCAACCTTACCTTCGGTTTGTTCCCATATTTCGGGGCCGGTAGATTCGTAATGTGCCGCGGTGTTTGAGGGGTTATCGTACTGATTGGGGTAAAATGAATTTGGAATTTCGCGATTCAATCTTGCGGCAACCGAATAATAGGAACGAGGGTCTTCGGGTTCAACATTGGTAGGGCAAACTATTACTTCGGCGCCAAATGCTCTTAACGCGTCGACTTTTTCCTTGCTTTGTTTGTCGGTGGTAGTAAAAATGCAATGGTAGCCCTTTACAATTGCGGCAATAGCCAATCCCATGCCGGTGTTTCCCGATGTACCTTCAATAATAGTTCCTCCGGGCCTTAAAATTCCTGCTTTTTCGGCATCTTCAACCATCTTTAAGGCCATACGGTCTTTGATGGAGTTTCCGGGGTTAAATGTCTCAACTTTAGCTAAAACAGTGGCCTTTACCGAAGAAGTTACCTTGTTCAACTTTACAAGTGGCGTATTGCCAATGGTTTCCAGAATATTTTTATAGTACATGAATTAATGATTTTTCGAATGCAAAAGTACAAAAAGCACTGCAAAGGATGGCCTGGCTACAGAAATTGCCTCTGAATTAGCTGCCTGCAAACTGCAATTACTGCACTTCAGTCGAACCGGATCACCCTGGAAGGTAGTACCCTGGAAACAACCATAGATGGGCCAATAAGCATTATGACACAGGCTATAAGGGTGCCCGCATTGATCAGTAAGAGATTTAACATTGTAAAGTCGACCGGAACCTTCGATACATAATAGGATTCCTGGGGCAGTGTTAAAAATCCATATTGTACCTGCAGGTAACACAAACCCAATCCAATAATATTGCCTGCAATTATTCCAAGGCCAATTACAGGAACAGCAATATAAATAAATATTTTCCGTACACTGTAATTGGTTGCACCCAGTGATTTGATAATACCAATCATGGTTACATTTTCAAGGATTATAATGAGCAGCGTAGAAATCATGCTGATACCCGCTACCATTAAAATAAGCGCAATGATAATTACCACATTGATGTTTTGAAGATCGAGCCAATGAAAAATCTGAGGGTATTGTTCTTTGATGTTTTGTGTTGTAAATTCAAATCCTGCCGAATGATAAACCAAATCAGTTGTCGTCTCGAGCCGGTTGAAGTCACTTACAAACATCTCAACACCTCCGGCTTCATCCTCTTCCCAGTTATTTAATTTTTGAATCAGTCTCAAATCGCAAAATGCATACAACTGATCAAATTCGTGCAGGCCAGTTTCATAGATGCCTGTTATTTTCAACTTACGAATCCTGGGGGGCTGTTCAATAAAATATATCAACAAATCGTCACCCACATTTAGTAAAAGCGCTGAGGCAACTTGTTTCGAAATCATCACCTCATTTAAAGAGGATCCGGTGCCCGTTCGGAGCAGCGAACCTGAAACCATTTTATTCCTGAAAAAAGTTGTATCGTAATTCTCGGCAAAGCCTTTTAATACGATACCTTGTATTTCATCGTCAGTTTTAATGATGCCGGCTTTGGTTGCATAAACCTGAACATGTCTTATTCCCCGGATGCCTCTTAGTTTATCGAGAAGGGCTTTGTTTGTTTGTACAGGTGTTTCCTCATAAGAGCTGTTGGTATCAAAATGACTGATCCGAATATGTGAACCAAAGCCAATAACTTTATCGGTTATTTCTTTGCGGAAACCGGTAACAACCATCACGGCAACAATCATTACGGCCATACCTAAAGCAATTCCTGCAATGGCAATCCGGATAACGGGGTTGGTAATGCGTTTTTGGCCGCTCTTGCCGGTTAATATTTTTAACGCTATAAATGATTCGTACGACACAATTGATTTAATTAATTAAAATTGTCAATTTCGCAACCGGTAAACAATAATTTCAATGGTGAAATATAGGTATTTAATTTCTTTGTCAGGATTGCTAGCTCTGAGCCTTTCATGTCTTGGATGCCAGTCTGTGGTCAAGTCTCCGCCTCCTGGTAACGAATCGGGTATCATATCAACACCCGCTTCAATTATTACGGGAGCTGAACAAACCGGAAGGTATTTGCCACTGCTCAAAGATAAAAAAACCGCTTTAGTAGCCAATCAAACATCGGTGGTGGGCCCTGTTCACCTGGTCGATCATCTGCTGGGTAACGGCGTTCAGCTGGTACGGATTTTTTCTCCCGAGCACGGTTTCAGGGGCGAGGCCGGCCCCGGCGACAAAGTTTCATCCGGAACCGACTCCATAACGGGCCTGCCTGTAGTATCATTGTATGGGTCAAAACGTAAACCGGGAAAAGAGGACCTGGCCGGAATTGATATCGTAATTTTCGACATTCAGGATGTTGGAGCAAGATTCTACACTTATATATCAACGCTTCATTACATGATGGAGGCATGTGCCGAGCTTGGAATCAGAGTGATTGTGTTCGACCGGCCGAATCCGAATGGATTTTATGTTGATGGACCTGTTATGGAACAGGCGCTGGTTTCGTTTGTTGGTGTGGCTCCCATTCCGGTTGTTCACGGCCTAACGGTAGGTGAGTATGCGTTAATGGCCAACGGGGAGAAATGGCTCACAAAACGACTGACATGCGATCTTGATATTATCAGCATGCAAAATTATACACACAGCACCCGGTATGTACTTCCTGTAAAGCCTTCGCCAAATTTACCCGATATGACTTCTGTTTACCTCTATCCGACACTCTGTCTCTTTGAAGGAACAAAGGTATCGGTGGGGCGGGGAACCGGTCAGCCGTTTAAAATTGCCGGTTTCCCGGGATATCCGGGAGGTGATATTCAGTTTACACCCAGGGAAATTCCAGGCGTAATCAAGGATCCGCCTTATGAGCTTATAAAATGTTCAGGTAAGGATTTTAGCCGCGATACTTCTGTAGTTTTTCAAAAAAAGCAGTTGATGATTGAATGGGTAATAGAAATGTACAACGCCTATCCAGACAAGACGAATTTTTTTAATAATTTTTTTAATAAACTGGCCGGAAATACACTGCTGCAACAGCAGATATCGGGTGGTATGAGTGCGGCAGCTATCCGCGAAAGCTGGAGGGAACCGCTTGAGAAATACCGGCAAACCCGTACAAAGTATCTTTTGTATCCCGATTGAGCACTAAAAAAAAGGCGGAGACCAGTTACGGCTCCGCCTTTTTTACAAGGAGCTATCTTTAATCATTAATATTAAACTTGAATCGGCCAACCATCGGACCCTTTTGTACAATCAGCATGTATAATCCTGTTGAGAACCCGGCAAGGTTTACCCTTTCACCGGTAAGTCCCTCATTAGAGATCCGTGTTTCGGCGAACAATTCCCTGCCTGTCATATCACAAACTTTTACGGTGTATTCTTTTTCGTCGGACGATTCAAATACATAGTTAATTTCTATTCTTGTAGGATTTGGATACGCGTTCAGGTGGATAATGCCTGCTTCGGGTGAATTACGGGTAACCGGTTCCTCAAAAGTGGTAAAAGTGACACCTTGTCCCCACATGGAGGTACCTCCCCCTGAGCATTTTGTGCTAACCCATGCATCGTAGGATGTGGAAGGAGTCAATCCCATGATAAAGTAATTGCCGGGATTTGGATCACCCTCAATTTTTATTGTGGTGTAATCGGTGCTTCCCGATATGGCATAACGGATCATAATGGTGTCAACGTTCACGCTGCTGTTCCAGCTTAGCTGAGCTTTATTAAAACTGATATCAGTAACGTTCACTGTACCTATGGACGGACAAACTGGCAGGGTAGTAAATTGCTCTGTTGCCGAATACAGGCTCACATTCGATCCGCAAACAGACCGTATGCACCATTCGTAAGTTGTTACCGGGGTTAGTCCCATTATCATTTTATTGGAGCTGGCACCATTGAATCGTTTATGCGACCATGCAGATGTTCCCACTTCCCGGTAACGGATAACAAAATTATCCGCCTGAGTGCTGGTCCAGGTTACTTTGGCGAAGGTTGTGTTTACTACCAGAGTTGAAAGATTTTGTGGTGTCGATCCACATGGAAGCGGTCCGTTTAATGTTGTAAATTGTTTTATTCCGCTGCCGCTTTGTGTTCCGTTACATTCGGCATTAACCACCCATTTATATTCTTCTCCCTCAGCCAGACCAGTTAGCCGTACCGAACTGACATTGCCCGCTACAGTAACCGATTGTGTTGTGTTGTTCGAAATCCTGGTGTACTGTATAATGAATGATTGAGCGGTAACTGCCGGGTTCCAGGCAACCGTTGCCTCATTTTGAGTGATATTATAGTTGGTTAACATATCGGGTGCGGCACATGATTGCGGTAAAACTGAATTTACGACCATTACTTCAGGATCCGAAACACATCCCGAGCTATTGATTGCAACAACCGAATAGGTTCCGGGTGAATTAACAATTACCGATTGTGTTGAAGGGCCATGTAACCACTGGTACTGGTGGGCCGAAGGTTCAAATGCGGTAAGCTGAAATGCCGAGTTAGGTATATAGCCACTCATTACGGCAGGCTTGGCAGGAGAAGGTTTATACGTAACATCAATGCTCGCATCGTTGGTCAACTGTCCCGACGAATCGGTAACGGTAACCGTATATGTTCCGGCTGTGTTCACCATGATCGATTGGGTGGTCTGTCCTCCCGGTGTCCACAGATAGGCGGAACCCGCCGAAGCAGTTAATGTTTTAGAAGCACCCGGGCACATGGATGTTCCCCCGGTTGCTGTAATGGTTACCGGTGGAGGGGCTACCGGCTGAAGCGAAACCGTTACTGGTTGTGAAGTGCCTGAACAACCGGCCGCATCATAGGCGGTAACAGTATAGTTGCCTGCTGCCGAAACTACAATCGATTGCGTGGTTTGTCCGCCCGGACTCCACAGGTAGGTTGTACCTCCCGAAGCTGTCAGTGTAACAGTTTGTCCGGGTAACAATGAGGTGCTGCCACCTGGTGTAATAACCGCGTTCACGGGTGCTGCAATATTTACACTTTGCGTGGATGATGTTGTGCTGCATCCTGAGGCTGAGGTAACGGTGACTATATAGGAACCACTCGATGTTACATTTATGGATGAGGTAGTGGCGCCATTATTCCACAGGTGTGAAGCCCCGCTACTGGCAGTTAGTGTAACATTGCCGCCGGCACATAAGTTGGTGCTTCCCGAAGGAAGTATAGTTGCAACAGGGTTGGCGTTTACGGTTACCGGTGTAGTTGGCGACAATGCGGTGCATCCCGATGAATTGGTTACTCTTACCGAATAGGAACCGGTGCTGCTAACCGATATGGATTGTGTAGTCTGGCCTCCCGGCTGCCAAAGGTATGAACTGGCCGCAGCCGATGTTAATGTTACATTTCCGCCCTGGCAAAAAATTGTGCTACCCGACGGCGTAATAGATGCCGTTGGGGTCGCTGATACTGTTATTACAGTTGCAGTTGATGTC
>CAZPKJ010000145.1:0-7742 GCA_964587075.1 uncultured Flavobacteriaceae bacterium
TCGATGTACGAGGGCCCGCGTAAAAACCGGTTACCGTAAGCATTCTTTGTTTTACTGTCATAATAATCCTGTACACGTTCTTCGGGAATCGACTCTCCCCTGAGGCTGTTCATGAGCAGGGATGAACGCCGTTTGAGGTACACATAATCATTATCGATAAACACATCTCCCGAAATCACATTGATCTCATAGAGGTACGGAGATCCAACAAACAAGGAGGGATTTAATCCCATTCCCATGTTCCCTGCGAAATTCGAATTACTGATGCCAAGCATCTCCTGGGCCTCCGACCTGAAGAGGGCTGAAAATAACAGAATGAACAGGGAAGCGCGTTTAAACAATGGGCTGCATTTTATTAATAAATGGAACAACAGAGTCTGTGTGGTTAAAGTTTCCGTTGGATTCAACCCAACGGGGATGAATTTATTAACGGTTGGATGGCTTTTATATTATTCCCGATATTCAGCAGCAAATATTAAGCCACCATTGGCCTGATAGTCAGCTTGCGGGTAAGTTGAACGTAAAAAACGGGCGGAGGTTTAATAAATCAGGTAAATATTTTACCGGGATTCAATATGTTATTGGGATCGAATAATTTCTTTATCCCTTTTTGCAGGTTCATCTGCGTTTGATTGAAAGCAATGGGTAAAAATTCTTTTTGAACCAATCCAATACCATGTTCTCCCGAAATGGTGCCGCCCAGCTTTACACAAAGTTCAAATATTTCGCGAATTCCTTTGGGAACAATCTCATTCCATTCGTAGTCGCTGAGTTGTTCGCGGATAATATTTACATGCAGGTTTCCATCGCCGGCATGCCCGTAGCACACCGACCTGAATCCGTATCGGGCACCTATTTCTTTTACTCCCCTGAGCAGCACAGGTAATTCGGCCCGTGGCACTACCGTATCTTCTTCCTTGTAAATACTGTGTGTTTTTACCGCTTCACCCGTAGCTTTACGCATTTTCCACAATTCCGATTTTTGCTTTTCGGTATCGGCAAACAGTACATCCAACGCGCCGAATGCATTCATCACTTCCGTAATTTTTTCACATTCCCTGAACAGTACCTCCGTATCATTGCCATCTACCTCAATAATCAAATGCGCCTTTACTTCGGGTGCTATGTCAAGTTTAACATCTACATACTTCATCACATAGTCAATGGCATCGCGTTCCATAAACTCCATGGCCGATGGTGTTATTCCGGCCCTGAACACAGCGGAAACCGCCTCGCATGCCCTTTCGGGAGAATCAAAGGGTACCAGAAGCAACATATCATATTGTGGAAGCGGCAGTAACTTAAACACTATTTTAGTGATGATACCCAATGTTCCCTCACTCCCGATCAAAAGCTGAGTAAGATTGTAACCGGTTGAATTTTTAAGCACATTGGCACCGGTCCATATAGCCTCACCGGTAGGCAGCACCACTCGTATATTGAGCACATAGTCTTTGGTTACTCCGTATTTCACGGCTTTAGGGCCACCCGCACATTCGGCCAGGTTACCACCCAGAAAACAGGAACCCCTGCTGGCGGGATCGGGAGGATAGAACAATCCTTTTTCGGCCACCGCATCCTTAAATACCTGGTTGATTACACCCGGTTCAACCGTCGCCTGCAAATTGCGTTCATCAATTTCAATAATTTTATTCAGCCTTTCAGTTGATAACACCACACCACCCATAACCGGAAGCGCGCCGCCACTGAGCCCGGTACCTGCCCCTCTTGGTGTAACCGGAATGCGGTGCCTGTTACAAACAAGCAGGATTCGGGAGATTTCTTCCTCACCGGATGGCTTCACCACAACTTCGGGCATAAATTTCAGGTCTTCGGTATAGTCATGGGCATTATCCGACAATATTTCGTTATCGGTAAAAACGAAAGATTCTCCGCATATAGCTCTCAGTTCATCAAGGATAGTTTCGTTCAATTTACCGTATTCCATAGGGCAAAGTTAATTCATAATTTAATAAAGGTGATTTGTTCAATCCTTAAAAATTACCGAACGCTCGGCGATATTAATCCAGCATTCACTTTCATCCGACCATAACCGAAGGTAATTGTTCATATATACCATGTGGTTATGGTAAACGGCATCTGCCAAAAAAATGTCGTCTTCCATCATAACTCCAACCGAATCATTCAGGGTTACCAAATACAAACTGTTACCCAGCGGAGTAATGGCGTCGAATGCCGGCGGAACAATTACCTTACCGCTGGTTGAGATTACTCCCCACTTATCATTTTCCCTGATTACAGCCCTTTCATAAACGAAATCGGAGGCATCATCGTAAATAAAAGCTATTCGTGTTTCACCTGAAGGAACCCCAAGGTAGCCCCATTTCTTCCGCTTCTTAACACGAATCAGATTATGCGAAACTTTGCCTGACGAGCCATATCTCGGGGCAATTATGCGTTTACCGGATGAATCAATCAATCCAAACAGGTCATTTATTTTAACGGCTGCATAACCCCCATGAAATTCACCTGCCGATAAAACTCCGTTAAAATACTCGAACTGGTATGGCACCACCAGTTTCCCGGTGCTGTCCGCATAACCTACCCGGTCATTCTTAATGATACAAATCCGGTTTTCGGTAATATCTCCGGCGTCATCTAAAACAGGTGCAATGATTACCGTTCCATTGCGACTATATATTCCGGTTTTACCGGTTTCTGACAACTTTACTTTAACCAGGTTATGACCGATGGGCACCACACTTTCAAATGCAAAAGGAATAATTTCGTTTCCTGAAACATCTATAATTCCCATAGTCTCATTCAATTCACAAATTGCGGTGCCTGAAATAAAATCGTTGCACAAACTAAATCGGAACGGAAGCACCTCCTCGCCAACACTGTTTATATATCCGCACTTTTCACCATAAAATGCAGAGGCAAGGCCCTCGTTGAAATCGCCGATTTCATCATATTTTAGCGGAACTATCATTTGTCCGTTCCTGTTAACAACTCCCGATTTCCCCTGCTCACTTACAACGGCAAGTCCCTCCCTGAAATTTTCGGCATCATCATAAAACGGGATAATCACCTCATCACCCAACTTGTTAACAAACCCCAGCTTACCGTTTTTCGAAACCAGCGCAAGTCCATCGGCGAAAGCCTCGGTAAATTCGTACCGGGGTTCAATTCGTACCTCTCCCCGGTTGTTTATAAATCCCCACTTGCCATTTTTCCGGAACGGGAGAAAATCTTCCTTCGAAAGTTCATAGTCGACTTTTAGCTGTTGCTTAAATGGAAAATCGGGAAAGGCGGCGTTAAAATCACGATACACGTTATCGCTGTAGTTGGCAGCCATGAATAACTCATAAACACGTTGCCACGCTTCATTCACGTACGGGTTGGCCGGATACCGTTTAATAAAATCATGAAATGTGCGGTAGTCGGTGCTCCCGTCCGTTATAAGAAAATATAACTTACGTGAAGCTTCACGGTGATGCGGGCTTGATGGATAAGTGTTTATAAATTTCTCATATGCTTCGATTGTTTCTGATTTTGTTGCGGATAAAAATAAGGTCCGTTCAAACCTGGCGCGGGCCTCTGATTCATAAACCGAACCAGGATATTTTTGCATGAATTCTTCAAAATCGGCGGGGTCGGGACTATTTTGCACCAGTTCAAAAGCAAGGCTGTCGCGGGCCCTCACCGCATCCTCCGTTTTACCCGCAGATGAATAAAACCTGATAAAATGATCCCAGGAAGCAACCGTTGATTTCGCAGCATAATAATCCCACGCGTGCTGAACAATGGAACGATACAATCGGCTTACAGCAACACTGTCGATGCGGTACCTGTCGAGAATTTTTTGTTCACGCTTTGAAACACTGCTTAATGAAACAACCGCGTTTTCAATTCTTACATACGCCGAATCGGGATGATAAAACGGATTATCGTTGCGATGATAAATTGTACTGAGTCCGTAATTGCCGGCCACCGGAAATTTGCGAGAAACTTTCAGGAAACATTTCTTCGCCTTAAAGTAATCATATATATCGAGGGCTTCAAATGCTTTATGAATGGGGCTGTAACAGAGAAGAAAAGGCAAAAGCAGCCGGATGAAACGGGGTTTTATTTTTACGGTACTGAACAGCATCATTAATTTATTCATCAAAGTTAAAGTATAACGTGGTGAACGATACAGGAAGAGGGTAAGCCCGCTAGTTGTGGCTTGTTACTGAACAATCCGAATACCGCCGAACCGCTGCCACTCATTCGTGCGAATGCCGCTCCGGAATCTATAAGGGCGTTTCGTACAGACTCTACTTCAGGATAGCTCTTGAAAATACTTTTCTCAAAGTCGTTCGTAAAAAATTCCTGCCAACCGGAAACCGGTTTTTGTAAAACATGATTTATTTGAGCAGGACCTTGTGCGTTACCCATAACAACATCGGCGAAAGCCCCGCTTGTTGATATATGTGCGGCAGGCTTTGCAATAACGAGATGGTAACCGGCAAGATCCATCGGCAGGGGCGTGAGTAATTCACCACGGCCTGTTCCCAGCGCAGGTTTATTGTATAAAAAAAACGGGCAATCACTTCCCAGCTGAAGTGCCAGGGCAGCCAGTTCCGGTTCGGAGGCAGGTTGGCCTTCCATTTCATTGAGAATTCTCAGTAAAAAAGAAGCGTCGGAACTTCCACCACCCAGTCCCGCTCCCATGGGTATGTTTTTATGCAAATGCAACCGGTATGAGTTTTTTAAACCTTTCAGTTCATAAAACAGCCGGATAGCCCTGATGCATAAATTTTCGGCGACGTTGCCGTCAACTGGTATCCCCGACATGCTAAAACCAACCATAACCTGATGGCTTATTGCAATTTGTTTTGAATCGATATTGCTGTCACGGTCACGAGGCGGAGATTGTTTATCGATGCTAACCAGTTCCAGTATATCAAAGTAAGGTACCGGGTAAAAAATCGTCTCCAGGTTATGATAGCCATCGGGGCGCTTACCGGTAACCCGCAGCGACAAATTGATTTTCGCATTCGGAAAGCAAATCATAAGAAACTAAATATCAGGCGAAAATAATAAATTATTATTCGGCGATATGCAATGTGTGGCAGGCAACTGTGAATAGTTCTAATTGAAACCTTGAAAAGCACTTATGAATTACCTCGATTTTGAAAAACCACTCGACGAACTCAATGATCAGCTGGTAAAGGCACGGCAAATTGCTGAGAAAGGCAAAGTTGATGTTACCAGTTTGATTGAGGAGATTGAACGAAAAATTGAAGCCACACGGAAAACCATTTATACGAATCTGACACCCTGGCAAAAAGTTCAGTTATCGCGTCATCCCGACAGGCCCTATGCCCTTGAATATATTAATAACATCACCGGCAACACGTTTACTGAATTTTTTGGTGACCGTAATGTAAAAGACGATAAGGCCATGATAGGCGGATTTGGCCTGGTGGATGGAAAAACGGTCATGTTTATTGGCCAGCAGAAAGGGGTGAATACCAAAATGCGGCAGTACCGGAATTTTGGAATGCCTAATCCCGAAGGATACCGTAAGGCCCTGAGGCTAATGAAACTCGCCGAAAAGTTCAATAAACCTGTTGTTACCTTTATTGATACACCAGGCGCTTATCCGGGTATTGAGGCCGAAGAGCGCGGACAAGGCGAAGCTATTGCCCGTAACCTGTTCGAAATGTCGGTATTAAAGGTTCCGGTAATATGTATTATTATAGGTGAGGGAGCATCGGGAGGCGCGCTGGGTATAGGCATTGGCGATAAGGTACTTATGCTTGAAAATACCTGGTATTCCGTCATTTCGCCTGAATCGTGTTCATCTATTTTATGGCGAAACTGGGACAATAAAGAAAAGGCTGCCGATGCACTGAAGCTCACTGCCTCGGATATGGCTGAATTGCAGTTAGTTGATGGAATCATTGAAGAACCGCTTGGGGGCGCCCATTCCAATCCGGCCGAAATGTTCCGGATAGTAAAGTCCGAAATACTGACTCACCTCAATTCGTTGAGCGGAATGGATTCAAAGACACGGATAGATCAAAGGATTGCCAAGTTTTGTTCCATGGGAGTAGTTATTGAAAATTAATCCTTCGGTTTTTTTATATTTATTTCTAATTCTGTTGAAAACTATAAAACCGCAAGCGCATTCATGGCGCCTGCCTAATGACTATTTTTGAAATATGATTGACAATAGCGGGAAAACAACCATTACCAGAAAAAAAAGTACGGGTAAACCGGCGCCTGTGTCTGCATTATCGCAACAACTGGGTAAGCTGCCTCCTCAGGCAGTTGATATTGAAGAAGCTGTATTGGGCGCTTTGATGCTCGAGAAGGATGCCTTATCGGCGGTTATTGATGTGCTGCGCCCGGAGTGTTTTTACAAGGATTCGCACCAGCTGATTTTTGAAGCGATTCAGTATTTATTTCAAAAAGCCGAGCCAATTGATATACTAACGGTAACGCATACGTTAAAAAAGAACGGTAACCTTGAATTAGTGGGTGGTGCTTATTACATTACCCAGCTTACCGGCAGGATTGCGTCGGCCGCTAACATCGAGTATCATGCCAGGATCATTCTTCAGAAGTACATTCAGCGCGAACTCATCCGAATTTCGGGCGAAACCATACGGGACGCATATGAAGATACTATGGATGTACTGCATTTACTTGACAAGGCGGAGAAAAATCTTTTTGAAATCGCCGAAGGAAATATCCGGAGAAACTTTGAGGATATGCAGTCGCTTATCACTAAAGCCATCAAAGAAATTGAAATTGCCAGTAACAAGGAATCGGGAATTACCGGCGTAGCCAGCGGCTTTACCGAACTCGACCGGGTAACATCGGGTTGGCAGAAATCGGATCTTATCATCATCGCCGCAAGGCCGGGTATGGGTAAAACCGCGTTTGTTCTTTCGCTTGCGCGGAATGCTGCGGTACAGTTTCACAGGCCGGTAGCATTCTTTTCGCTGGAAATGTCGTCGGTGCAACTGGTAAACAGGTTAATTTCGAGTGAAACGGAGATTACTTCCGAAAAAATCCGCAAAGGACAACTGGCAAGTCACGAATGGGAACAACTTAATGCCAAGATAAAACCATTAACGGATGCGCCGTTGTATATCGACGACACCCCCGCCCTGTCGATTTTCGAACTTCGGGCCAAATGCCGGCGGCTGGTTGCTGAAAAGAAAGTAGCCATGATCATCATTGATTATTTGCAGCTGATGGTTGCGGGCAGCGACAACAAAACAGGAAACCGGGAGCAGGAGATCAGTACCATTTCACGTTCACTCAAAGCTATTGCCAAAGAATTAAGTGTTCCAATCATTGCCTTATCACAGTTGAGCCGTGCCGTTGAAACCCGCGGCAGCACCAAAAGGCCGCAGCTCTCCGACTTACGTGAATCGGGTGCCATTGAACAGGATGCCGACCTGGTACTTTTTATTTACCGGCCCGAATATTATGGGTTAAATGAGGATGAAAATGCGCAGCCAACACAAGGATTGGCCGAAATAAGCGTTGCTAAGAACAGGAACGGTGCGCTGCGAACAGTAAATCTGAAATTTATCGGGCACCTGACCAAATTTACCGACATGGATGGTTATGAATTTTCCGATGACAGCATGACTATTGAACCGAGAGCTATTGAGTCGGACCGGATGACACGCCATTCGAAGATGAACGATATGGAGGATGAGCCCCCGTTTTAATCACATGATGAGAAAAATATTACTTACAACCGTATTGCTGCT
>CAZPKJ010000146.1:0-7481 GCA_964587075.1 uncultured Flavobacteriaceae bacterium
ATGTTCTGCGGGATAACGGCATTCTACGTCAGAGAGTTCAAGTTCTTTGTGAATTAAAGGTTGACCCAGTAAATTATGGAGGCTGATTACCGTTTTACCGGTAAATTGCTGATCAAGCACGATGAACAATTCATCCTTTACGGGATTTGGATACACTCCGATAATATGACTGTTGCCTGTTGATTTTAAACAATCAATCGAAATTATTTTGGGCTCACCCGATTTGCCATCAAAATCAACCTGTGTTAACCTGTAATAAATCACTGTATTAAAATTGAAAATCTCATCGCGGTAACGGTATTCCCTTAACGAATTGGTAGTGCCCGCTCCATCTATTCTGGATACCTCTTCGAAAGATATACCATCATAGCTTCTTTCAAGCAGGAAGTAATCGTTGTGGGTTTCAGAAGCGGTAACCCATACCAACTCTATGAAATTGTTCCGGCATTGGCCTGTGAAACTGATAAGTTCAACAGGTAAGGGTATCGATTGTGGCGCCAGATTAAAGTTCTCGGTATTAAAGGAAACCCAGGCAGCCTTTGTAACACTCGAGAGTACCGGAGATCCGGCTCCGGCAATAGTAACCCCCGAAATGGCCCGCCACTGAACAGGCGGTGCATTGTAAGCCCACTGAGCCATTAACAGCGAAGGAAGCGGGGCAATATTATCGTTGACATTATCAAAATACAAGGTGATATCGGGATTTGTAGTTCCTGTTACCCCATTTATTTTTTGATACCAGTAGGGATTTATATTTCCAATATTCGGGTCTTTTGCGGTAATTGGATAACCATCAATAGTCGGGTCATTGTTTACAAACCGCACCGCATAAATATTGGATGAAGCATCGGTGGGAGTAAGTGCTACAGGACGGAATCGAGGTGTATTGGTACTGGCACCTACAGGAAAAATGTATGTACCCGATGAATTGGTTGATCTGCGCAAGCGGCCGTTGCCAGTGCTGCTTACAAATCCCTGAACGGGTGATGAGTTTAGTGTTCCGGTTCGTGTAATTGACCCTGTGGATGGGTTGGTAACATGCATCCAGTTTCCTGCTGTAGCCAGTTCACGATCGTTCAATGCAAGTGTACCCTCGGCAATTGTATTTATGTTCAAAGTTTTTATTCCACTGCCCGAAAGGGTCAGATTATAAAAATTTGTAGTAGTAGTTCCGGTGATTACCTGGGCCGCGCCTAACAATTCGGTAGTACCCGGGCTGGAATTAATAAATGCGTTTCCGGAACTGTTGTTGGTCCAGTCGCCGGTTAAAGTAAGTAATCCCCAGTTATCAATTCTTCCTATATTCACACCGTTATCACGATTAATAAATCCCCCTTCAACGGTTACAAGTGCGCCGGATTCAATTTGAATAAGTGAACCGTCGTTAACAATCAATCCCGAGCCAAAGGCGGGGCAACCAACCACTTCAATGTATCCGTTTTTGGTTAAGGAGTTATTTCCAAACGAGTTTGTAGCCTGAAGCGTTACATTGTATACTCCGGCGGTATTGTAAACTATTACCGGATTTTGAAGTGCCGATCCCGCAGGTGTTCCTCCGGGTAAAGTCCAGGTCCAGGATGTGGGTGAATTAGTCGACTGATCCTGAAACGATACCGATGAGCCGGTACATACGGTTGTGGGCCATCCTACAAAATTAACTACCGGTGGTGAACAAACGTTAACCGTAATGTAAGCGACAAAAGAAGTTGTATTAGAGCCTGCGCCGTTTGAAACGGTTAATGTTACTGAGTAAACACCAGCTGTATTATAAGTAATTACCGGGTTTTGTACGATGGAGGTTGCCGGTGTTCCGCCCGGAAAGGTCCATTCCCACGAGGTAGGAGTGTTGCTGGACAGGTCGGTGAATGAAACGTTGCCTCCGGCACACAATGTTGTTGGTGTTCCGCTGAAATTGGCAACAGGAGGAACGGGACAATTAGTAATTGTGATAAATGAATTTTTTGTAACAGAACCCGAACCGTAGGCATTGGTTGCTGTTAATGAAACATTATAGGTACCGGGAGCTGCATATGTAATTCCGGGGTTCTGTGCGACGGATGTTGCCGGTGATCCTCCCGGAAAACTCCAAGACCAGCTGGTAGGTGAATTTGTCGACATATCCATAAAATTCACTTGCTGACCGGTACAGGCATTGGTCGGATTGGCGTCAAAATCAGCAACCGGAGGCGGGCAGTTATTAACAACGATATAATTAGTTTTAGTTTCGGAATCATTGCCAAACGCATTGCTTACCGTAAGAGTAACCGAGTATGTACCCGGAGCACCATAAGTTATTGCAGGAGGGTTTTGCCCTGCAAAAGCCGCAGGGGCGCCTCCGGGGAAGCTCCAGTTCCATGTTGTAGGTGTACCAATACTGTTATCGGTGAAAGTAACGGTAAGTGAATTACAACCGGAAGTTGGTGTTCCGGTAAAGTCGGCAATAGGCGCATTGATGGCACAATTGGATCCGTTCAATGCTACCATGGCAGAAGGCCCGCAGGTATTGTTAAATACACTGCGCGACATAATATCATTACCACCTGCTGTTTCACTCACGGCTGTTAAAGTCCGCCTGTCGGTGTTGGGGCCAATAGCATAATTCATAACGGTTACCGGCAGTATAGTATGGCCCAGTTGATGGCTATGGCCTAACTCATGCAGCGATACCGATTCAAAGTCAAACAAACCGCCGGCTGTTGGAGCAGGGCCATAGTTCCAGTTGATACCACCGGTGCCATTGGTGCGAAATTTTAAATCATTCTCATTGAGATACCAGACTCCACCACCACAGGAGCTGTAATAGCTGTATGAAACTCCAAGAACCCCGGCCGGCAACGCACAAGATCCGTCGAATGTAACCAGGTTGGTATTGTCGAGAGCCTGGCATGCAGTTGCGGTAGTTCCCAACTTATTAAAGTTTACAAATGTTCCGCAACGCCACGTTTGAAGTGCACGTTCGAACGATGCGACAGCTGCCGCGTTTCCGTTAAAAGTGTTGTTATAAACAAAATTGTAACCACCCGTTCCGTTATCATTAATCAGGTCAGGCTGATAATAAACACCTCCCGAATTAACGTTGGATTCATTAAAATTTATTATGATGGTTAGGCCCGAAATTGTTGATTCATTCAGATCATTGGTCACACGGATGTTTCCGCTTCCAGCCTGTGTTGGTACACGAACCTGGATGCTGGTATTGGTCCATGACACAATATGGTTTGCGGGTGTTGGTATAAATCCGGCACCGCCATTGTTTGCATCTCTGAATTCCACCGCGCGGGTTCCGCCAAACGGGCCTGCTCCAAAATTATTTCCGGTGATGGTAACAATGGAAAAAGTTCCGGCTGTTGAGGGAGTAGTTATCCCGGTGATGACCGGAAAAGCCAGTGGCGTGGGTGAAGGCGGTCCGTAGTTTTGTTGCTGAAACAAATTGAAGGGGATTACTTCAACATACGGCTGGCCGGTAAGTGAAGTTAAGTGCTGGTAAATGGTAACCGATAAGTCATCATAGTAGTTGAACGGGTCGGCAGCTGTTAATGATTTCAGGTCGTACCTGATAAATGCCTGATGGCCGGCATAACCTTCCATTTGCATTGGCGCGGCAAATGGGGAGGAGGGGTTCACTACCGTTGCCGGGATGCCAAAAAATATTCCAACATCATCTGTTACAAACTGAAGTGATGGCTCGGCAACAATTTTGGTAGTACCAACGGTACCACCCTCTGTAATAATTTCCAGCTGGCTAGCTGTAATATTTCCTTTGAACACTTTGTATACTTCAATGATGTTGCTGGTATAAATAAAGTCCTGTGAACTATTAAAAAACGACTGGCTGCTGATAATTTTACCTTCAACAATTACCGACGCATGTGCAACCCTTTGCTGAAAAGGGATTTCGTAGGACATACATTGAGAAAAAGAATCTCCCCCTGCCAGCAGCATAAGGCTACATAATGTAAGCCATCGCGAGTAAAGAGTAAAAAATGATTTCATGTTTTTAATTTAATGGGTTTGCTTTTCAGATGCTTTTCCGGGTAGTCAGTTATTTTGGTTCTCTTTTCCTTTCGGGACTGATTTGTTCTAACGATTCAACCTCTTTTGGGGCAGCTTTCAGGTTTCCGGTATTCTTATAAAATATTCCCTGCGACTGAGGCTGTCCATATAACGACGGACTGAGATATTTACCCGCCTGTGAACCGGTCTTCAGGATTTCGCTCATTCTTTCGTCGGGATTTTGTTGCATATAGGGGTCATTCCGTTCGGCGTAAACAATCCACGAAACTTTCATGCCGGGTGTTCCGCCTGCAATGGTAAATTCCTTATTGGAAATTTCTGCTTTCACGTACAACTGAGCAGGGGCACCAACTGGGGTTAAATGATAACTGTAGTTATTATTATTGACTGCATCAAAGTAGGCAGGCAGGGTAATAGTTGCTTCACCGGAATTGTTTATAATAACGTTCCCGCGGTAAACATTGAGTACCTCCGGTGATTCCATGGAGAAGTGCTTCAGCATTTTATTGGCAGGATCCAGTGGGTGGTCGATCATAAACGTTTTGGTGCCGGTTGAACCGAGGTCGTTATCAAAAAATCCGCCATATCGTGTTGGTCCCCCGGCATCGGCATAACCGTAAACACCTATGGCTCCGTTCCCATTGGTCACAGTTCCAACCGTTCCGAATCCGGTGTTGCCGGTTCCTGTTCCAAATGCTCCAACACCATTAGCGCCACCGAATCCGCTAATTCCTACACCACCTGCAACGGTAGTTTGTCCCTGTACGGCATTGTTACCCCCAATTCCCAGAACCGCGGCAGCAGTTGCAGAGGAAATAGCAGAATACAGGCCATGGCTCAGATTACTTACCCCGGTGTTATAGGCGAAAACTCCAACCCCCGTGTTTGCTGCCGATCCGGTAAGGCCGGCACCACCATTAAGCAAAGTAAATGTCCCGCCAGCATCTCTTCCTATAACTCCGGTGGATGAAATGTTTGAGGCTGTATTTTGAGAAACTGAATAGGTACCAATGCGGGTTCCTGTAAATGCGCCTCCCGATCCGGCAACAGCATATCCGCCCAAAGCGTTATTACCCACACCAAAAACTGCAGTGCCACTGGTATTCGTGTTAATGCCGCCTACTCCAAAACCGGTAGCGGAAGTTGAAATTCCGGTAACTCCCCAACCGGGTCCTGCTCCTGTGCTGGTATTCTGGCCGTAAACACCATCCCCGGTTCCGGTAGCTGCGCCATCAATGGCATCGAATCCGCCACCTGCGTAAGAAGAAAATACGGTATTGGCAAACGGAGTTGCGTTATTGACAGAAACCTGTCCGTTGGCAAGGGTACGCATGCGTTCAATACTTCGTGTTCGAACTACAAAGTCGACCGAATCAATGGTACCGATAAAATTGATGGTAGCGATGGTTGCCGAATTACCGGTGGTCAGCCACGCGGGAGAAGTTACTCCGGTGGCATTTATGAGTGTTCCATTCAAATCGGAAAGAACAAGCCGGCTACCTGCGCCGGCAAGCGTTGACGCCCTGATGTTTCCAATAACGTGGAGTTTCTCCAGGGGAGTCGCCGTTCCAATACCAACATTTTGTGAAAAACCAAAAAAAGCAGGCATAACCAGCATGGTTGTAAGTAAAATTTTCTTCATTGTATTTTATAATTACTGTTATTATTATCCGGCTGTTTGCCGATAAACATTTATTTACCTGATTCCAGTTGAGATATTCTCCTGGTAAGATCCTCAATAATTTTTTGTTGTTCCTTGATGGCTTGTGTTAATACAGGAATCAGCAAGGAGTAATTTACAACCTTAAATAATTCCGTTTCGCGTTCCTGTGATAAATCGGCAGATTTAGGCAGGTTGGCGTTGAGCTCTAAATTTTTATCTTTCACCAGTTCCGGAAGTACTTTTTCCAAATCCTGTGCTATAAAACCATATGACATCCGATCTTCTTCCAGCCCGATACCCGGGTATTTTTGAGTATCATAGTAATATGATACGGGATCAATCTGATCAATTAATGAAAGGGCCTGATTAATAGGTTTGATATCTCTTTTTAGTCTTCGGTCGGATCCAAAATACGTGCCGCCACAAAATACATCCGCGTTAAAATAGCCGGCCCAACCGGTATAGGGACCTGAAAAGAATAACGTTCCATTGACCCCAATTCCACTTTCATTGTTGGCACTTCCTGTTACTCCGATACCGCCACTGCCGGTAGCGGTAGTATTCAGACTAAGCCCGATAACCGCTGAGGCGGCTAATGCGGAAGCATTATAGTTCACTACACCCATCAGGCAACGATTTCCATTCGACACGTTGGTGTGTTGGAATCTCGCCATCCCTGCAGTAGTTCCTGAATGGTCCCATTGGGTTAACCAGCTGGCAAGACTGCTTCCGTCAAAAAAATTAACAGGGCACACCGGTGCTGTTACCCCATTAAGTCCGACAAAACCGGCGCCGGTTATGGTAATCCTGTCGATATTATTGGTTCGAAAGCGAACATCGATATTGTTTGTAGTGCCAAGGAAATTGGTGCCGTTTACAATATTGGCATTTCCGGTGATCAGCCACGACGGTGAATTAAGTCCTGTCGCATTAATAAGTGTTCCATTCAGATCCGACAACACCATTCGGCTTCCGGCCCCTGCCAGTGTTGATGACCGGATGTTACCAATCACATGCAGTTTTTCTAAGGGTGTGGCAGTTCCGATTCCAACATTTTGAGCATTTGCTGAACTATAAACGGTAAATAAAGAGGTGGTGAAGATTGTTAAAAAGGTGTAAATCCGAAAACGAAGTGCCTTTACCCGGGAGTAATATTTTGTTTCCATATCTCTTAATTGTTTTACTATCATATCCAAAGATAAAAAAAATTATTATGAATAAAAATTTTATTTTCAATAGCTTACAGAATAATTTTTCAACAATCGGGGCTTTTTGGTACCAAATAGTACAATTCTAATAAAAAGGCCGACAAAAGCAGTTTTTCATAATTTTTGAGGGTATTTGAAAAGGCTTGTTAAAGAGGTGGATAATTTTTTATTTATACAATTTGTTTATCAAAATAAGTTTCCTACATTTGCAATCCCAAATTTTGGGGTGTTCTTTGAGTGTCAGAAACTTAATAAATAATTGCCGATGTAGCTCAGTTGGCCAGAGCTACTGATTTGTAATCAGTGGGTCGGGGGTTCGAATCCCTCCATCGGCTCTTCGGAATCGGGTGGCCATTACCATCCCCCGGAGGGGAGATACCAGAGTGGCCAAATGGGGCAGACTGTAAATCTGTTGTCTTACGACTTCGAAGGTTCGAATCCTTCTCTCCCCACTTTTTATAGTAAAAAGTGGACTAAATACTTGCCAAATCCCCATAATAACGATTATGGGTTCCAAATAATAAAGGGTGTAGAAAGCCTGTTCATTCCTCAGTATCAACGGAATAGGGCTGATAAGCGGAAGTAGCTCATTTGGT
>CAZPKJ010000147.1:0-7467 GCA_964587075.1 uncultured Flavobacteriaceae bacterium
CACTCCCGTGCCAGGGTCAAAATCACCGGACCCTTCCAGAATTCCGGTTATAAATATGTTATTGAGCGAATCGGTACCAATTCCGATGCCGGTATTCCAGTTGGAAATGCCGCCAAAATTTACAGCCCATATAAAATCGCCGTTCGGATTCATTTTTAATATAAAAACTGATCCGTTCGCAGGTACCATGGTGTGTACGCCGGGACCGAAATCGAAATCCCCATTAGTGCTGAAATCTCCCGTAACAATAATATTGCCGATGCGGTCAATACACAGTGAATTACCGTATGAACCGTTTCCGGCCAATTGGTGATACCAAAGTTGGTTACCGGCAGCGTCATAACTGGCAACAATAAATTTTTGCTGTATATTTCCTGTCATATAAACCTGCCCGTTAGCATCGGTTTTAACCGAGGTAGGTGCATCGCTGACAAAACCGCCCCCAACCGATCCGAGGTTATTTGCCCAGATGAATGCACCCGATGAATCGAGCTTCAGTATGAACAGGTTCACAATAGCTCCTATAGTCTGTGAAACAGGGAATGTTCCGGGACCGGGATCAAAATCGACTGTTCCCTTGAATATTCCTGCAATATAAATGTTTGATGAGTCATCCACATGGATGGCCGAAGCGCTGATAACCGGCAAGCTTTTTACCCATAAAAAATCGCCCGATTCATTGTATTTGGATACAAACATTCCTGCACCCGAATCATAATATGACGGAACCGTACTGATGCCATAATTGAAATCGAATGTGCCTGCAATTGAACCGGCCACATAGGAATTGAGATCGGAATCGGTTGCCACAGCAAAGCCCTGCATGTTGGATTGGCCCGGTGTAGTAACCACATTTGTCAATGGCGGCTGACTGAATGCTGCTGTACAGAAATTAATCACAATAAACCCCAGATAACTGAAATAAACGATGCTTCGAAAAAGTAATTTATCAGGGACTATTGTGATGGAGTTCATGTAACTGACGCTGTTTGATCAAAGTTATATAAGATTGCCAATACAACTACAAGCAGCCGATTTTGAAGATGTAACCAACTAATCACGATACAGTTCTGATAAAATTAATTCAACAATTAATGTAGAAAATTTAAAGTATGGTTCTAATTCCCCGAAATCAGTTGACGCCAGGTTCTGTCAGTTGTTTTTATTTCCAGTAAATAAATCCCGGTTCGCTGTATTTTTTCAGGTAGCAAAATAATCAAATTCCCATTCATATCGGGTCGCATGATTTGATTTAATACACGTCGTCCCGACATGTCATGTATTTGTACCAACACCTGTTCTGTATTGGTTGCTGGCAAGGATATCGTGAAACGGGTCTGAAAAGGGATGGGGAAAACACGGATTTCGCTTCCCGTGGAAACGGTAACTTCACTCAATCCGGTATTTATAGAACAATTATTCAGAAACCACGGACAGGTCGTGGAATCATTGCGATAAAAATCGAGCATTAATGCGGCGACCTTCTGCCGGCCGGTCACTGAGGGATGCGTGCCGTCGTTCTGGTAATCATCGGGGCAAACCCAGGTAAGTCCGTCACTTCTTGGTGTAAGTCCGTCGGCCCACTGGTAAACACCCCAGCTTAACCATGGAGCGTTTGCGCCTGCACCGTTATATTGTAACCGCGGATCGCCGTTAATTTGTGCTTCAATCAAATGTTTCATAGCCCATCCGTTCCTGTAAGCGTAAGGTTCCGGATTCAAACCGGTAGAGGCGTATCCTGCATAAATGCGACTCGAGATGTAACAAAGTTTCACATTCGGAAAACGGTTTTTCAGTTCATTCATGATTCGCACCGATTGTTCCAGCAACGAATCGTAGTGTGTTTGCAAAGGCGTGGTTCCTGCAGGATTGTCATCCTTGTACCACACAATTTGCACCTGATTTGCACTTGCACCGGCGTTCGCCAGCCTTGCAGCCACAGTCGACCAGTAAGGCGCATAACCAGGATTTGACGGCGTTGAAAGTATTGCCGCGGTTTGTGATCCCTGTGCCCCGTCGATTAGCTGAAGAAACGGATTCAGATCGGGTTGCGAACTGGCTAATGGAATAAACGCCGATGCCTCCTGGGTGGTGTTTGAAAAGCCGACACTGAGCCATACTATTTTTCCATTCGCAGTATCCGGCAAACCCGCAGTGTTAAGGGGCACTACCTGTGAAGCAAAATTCATACCTGCTGTTTTATGCAATGCCGGCAAATAATTGGAACCTCCGGGATACAATCCTCCTACCCATCCATTGAATGTGCCGGATCCAAGATCGTTGATCGGAATCAATCCGGTTGATGTGCCGTTGCAATTGGGTTGCGCTTGCGCGGAATTGAACAAACAAAAACAGGACAGAAATACAACCAGCTTGATTCTTAACATCTGGAAACGATTATTAAATTAAAATCTCCATCCATATCCCGGTTACAGTCTTAACTACTGCAAAACCACCCGACCCGCTGCAGCAATACCATTGGCTCCGGTAATGCGATAATTATAAATTCCACGGGCAATTTTTGATACATCCGCTATTGTTGATCTGGAATCAACCTGATTTTTCATAATTATCCGTCCGGTAACATCAACTATTAACAATTCCAGTCCACGATCGGGAATTATTACCGATTCATCAAGTGTAATATGCAATTGGCCCGATGCCGGATTTGGATACAACATCACCCCGGCAAGTGTTTGAACTTCATTCATGCCAACGGTACCGATTTCAAAATTCTTATCATTGATATCAAAAAAGATATTTCCTTCACCCTCTACCATTACCCGTGCAGTGGTAGTTAAAGTATTTGGAACATTGACGGTATACGTACCGTTATTGGGAACCTGCGATGCAAGAACCACAGGGAAAGTTTGTCCGCCATCGGTTGAAAGCAATATGTTTACTAACGGTGTGCTTATGGGTGCCAGGTCACTGCCTCCTACATCCCAGGTTACCGTTTCCATTCCGCCAGCGTTCCATACTATACCTGTTACATTAGGTGAAGTAACTGCAAATGCCTGCCCGGTATTGATCACCTGAACCTGTTGCAAAGGCGTATCGTTGTTGGTTACACCGCCCCCGTTAAGCCTGTTGTCGCGAACAGTAAGTTTAAAGTTCAGGGTGCGTGCATACGAAGGTTTTACTTCACCAATGGTTTGATTGTTGTTGAGAATGTTTGTTAACTTCGGAAACAACCGCGTTGGAGAAATCGAAGGATCAAATGAACGGAATATAGGGGCGTTGCCCGAAGGATTGTTCCAGGTACCAGCCGGGCCCAGGTCATATTGCTCCCAGCAATAGGTCAACGGATCACCATCAGGGTCAGTAGCATCGCCAGTTAAACGGAATGGTGTGAGATAAGGAATAACATAGTTGGCTCCGGGGTTTATTACAGGAGGCGTATTACCCGTTTGTGTTACCACCGGACAATTTCCGCCCACACCGGAAGTGGTATAAATAATTATTTCATCAAAACTTTTCGTGTGGAAATAATCATCACTGTTACTCTGCAGGTTGTTATTGCCACAAATGCCGGCATAAGCCATTATGGTGCTGCCACTGCCGGGCTCATAGGCCGCGTTAAAGGCCCGGTTACCCGCACACGCACTTACTTCGCAGTTAAATGTATGGTTCCCCCCGTACTGGTGCCCTATTTCATGCGCCACATAATCGATATCAAACGGATCATTCACCGGTTGCGATGACCCGGTAACGCCGCGCGCTTTTTGCGAAAAATTACATACAACACCCAGTCCGGCAATGCCACCCCCGCCGGTGCTGAATACATGCCCGATATCGTAATTACCGCCTCCAATTACATTGGTAATGTTGGTTTGATTCTGCCCCAGCATGGTACCACCATTGCTGTTGGTATACGGATCGGTGGTGGCGTTGGTATAAATCAGCAAATCGGTGTTGGGTATTAAAGTCATTCTTATCGAAAATTCACGTTCATACACACCCGTTACACGGTTTACCGATGTCACTATCCCCGCAAGGGCACCCGCCACCGTGCCCCCGTAAAAGGCAGTGTATTCACCAGTGGCAGCCATGGCAAGCCGATAGGTTTTTAATTCATTTCCCACTGTTTTTGCCAGGCCCGGAGCCATATCAGGAATGCGGTTTAACTCCGTAAGAGGGGTCCCCTCTTCTACAAGACATTCAAATTGTTTATTGGTCACAAAATCTTTTTTATAATATACCATGTAATGGTCATTATCGTCCATGCTATAAGGATCGATAAAAACCGTTCCGTTTGGCGATAAAATCATACCATGAAAACCAAACTGTGTAAAGTCGAATACCGCCGTTGCCGATGGGTCGGTAATGCCCTGTGCCGCATACGTGGTGATGAACGGATACCTTGCAGCAAGACCGGGATGCATCACCTCCGACCTGAACATGCTGAATTCCTGAAAAGAACCATCAGGCATTGGAATGCTTATAACTGTTCCTGAAGTTCGGCTGTTGCCGGATGTTAAAACTTCAGCGGATGAAAACTCCTGCAAAAGTGCAGATTTATCGAGCGCGAAACTAATATACCGTACGGGTTGAATATAGCGGATCCCTTTTGAAACCACCCGGGCATTGTCAATCCGATGCCACGCGTCGCGGCTGTTTCCGGATGCCGGTAATGTAAAAAGCAGAGTGATAAGAGCGAGAATTTGGATGCTGGTAAATTTCAGGTTCATGATATTGGTTATTTTCAGTTAATATTAGGCAAGAAGTTATAAGACATGAGGGATGAAAGCATTTGGGTCATTGCAAACCGGACATTTACAATTTGGCATTGAAGCAAGAATTAATTTAAAATTTAAAATTATGAATTTAACATTTCATTTCTCAAACTCCGGTTTCATATCACCGGGAAGGTTTTTTTTGTAGTAGGTAATTACATGTACGGTATCGAATCCGCAAAACGGATCCATAATGATGGTTCCGCGTGTCGACAATATCATAGCGGAGATGCCTTTAGGTGAAATATCGAGCCGGATGTTGTCGGCCGGATAAGTCAGGCTTTTTCCTGTATATGTTTTTATACCCGGATATTTATCGGCCAGCTCGGGAGGCAACACCTGTATCTGGGTAATGACGTACGGTTCCCATCCGCCTTCAGGTAGTGGAAACGACAATTGCAAAGTATCCAGATTAACAGTGCCCGGCACATGCCCCTGTTTTAAAAGCAACTTTCGCAAACCGTCATAATCAGTATCAAGCATCCGGTAACTTAACGGCATTACCCTTCCGGGACAACCCAGCGCAGGATCGAGTGAACGGTCGGTATCCTTCCAAAACTTATCGCCAAATACATTTGCAACGGTTACAGTTTTGGTACTGGTTGCCGCAGGCCCGCATGCCGTTATAAGCATTAAAACAAGCATTTTAAATATCACGACGGAAGGGTTCATGGTTCACCAAAGATAGGAATTATGAACTTTTGTTACAAGCTTCCGGTCCATTTAAACGACTGCCCCAACCCGGTTCAGTCCCAGGCACAGCCGGCTTTAGGAATAACGGGAATAAATTCTCATTTTAGCAAACTGAAAAAATTTTCAAAATGACAACTTTTATATCGGGCTTACTGGATGAAATTCAAAAGCAGTATGAAGGTGATTACCGCCAGCTGTGCGTGATTTTTCCAACCCGCAGGGCCAGCCTGATTTTCAGGATGCAGCTGGCAGCGCGTCATGACAAACCCGTTTGGGCACCTGCGGTAATGTCGATTGGTGATTTTGTTCAAAAACATGTCAGCACCAAACTCGAAGATGAAATTCCGTTACTGGTAACTTTATTTGATGTTTATAAAAAATACTGGCCCGAGCAGGAGTTTGGAAAATATTACGGGTGGGGGAAAATGCTGCTGAACGATTTTGACGAAATTGATAAACAACTTTCGAACCCTTCAGTAATTTTTAAAAACATTTCGGAACTGAAAAAAATTGATACCGCTTTCCTTCCCGAACCTGACTCACTTTCGTGGATAAGTGATTTTGTTTCATCATTCGATGAGAACCAGCTCAGCAAACTGCAGCAACAGTTTTCAAACAGCTGGAACCTGTTAAAAAAAATTTATGATGAATTTCAGCTTGCGCTCGATAAGAAAGGAATGGCCTATGAAGGAAAAGCGTACCGCGAACTGCTTGACCATATAAAAAACAACCGTTTCGGTTCGGTGTACCGGCATTTCATTTTCGCCGGGTTTTATGGATTGTCGCGCGTAGAAGAAGATATTATTGAAGGTCTCAAAAAAAACCATCAGGCCGGCCTTTACTGGGATTCGGATACCTTTTATGCCTCTAATCCGGTGCATGAAGCCGGATACTATTTCCGTAAATCGCGGTTTACCACCGGTCATTTCCAATGGAAGGGCTCGCATTTTGACAGCGGTGAAAAAAATATTGAAATGGTTGCTGTACCGCTTCGGGTTGCTCAGGCCAAATATACCGGTGAACTGCTCGAAACACTGCTTTCCTCAGGCAGGGCCGATATCCATAAAACAGCTGTAATTCTTCCCGATGAGGCAATGCTGGTCCCGGTATTGTTTTCATTACCACTGGTGGCCGAACCCGTGAATGTTACCATGGGTTACCCGCTCGAACAATCGGTTTTTGCCGGGTTCCTGAAATCGTTACGCGAATTACATCGAACCGAACAGGTGAACAATTCCAATGTACCCGTGTTCAGGCTCAGTTCTGTTGTCAGCCTCATTCATCACCCGTTTTTTAAATCCCTTTCGGGGAAGGGCGCCGTAAGGCCTGAAAAAACTTCTGCACGGGTACTCACTGCCGGTGACATCAGCAGCATTTTCGGCATTCAAAAGAGTCATGATATCTTCCGACACCTGCAGGATGCGGGAGACCTGTTCATGTACCTCAATCAGCTGTTTGAACACATTACTGAAAACATGCTGGCTCAATCGGAAAACAAAAACGCCTTCGAGCCAATGGTCCTTCGCGCCATCATGGAAGAGATTAACCTGTTGCGCGACAGCGTTGCGGGCCTCTCTCCCGCCCTCGACAAAACAACCGCGTGGCAAATGATCACCGAATGTATTTCGGGAATGAAAATTCCCTTCTCGGGGGAACCCGTTCATGGTTTGCAGGTGATGGGGTTTCTCGAAACAAGGGCGCTCGATTTTGAAACCATTATTATACTCAACGTCAACGAGGGTATCCTTCCCCGTTCAGGGCAACCCCACTCCTTTATCCCGTTTGCACTGCGTAAAGCCTTCGGGCTGTCGACTTTCGCCGACCGTGATGCCACCTTCGCCTATCACTTTTACCGTTTGCTTCACAAAGCAAAAAACATTTATCTGGTATATAACTCCGAAGTTTCAAAAACCGGGGGAGGTGAGCCGTCACGATACCTGTTACAGATAAAACATGAGCTGACAAAATATATGGGCGACCGTTTAATTCTTCGTGAGTCGACGTTAGCCACCCCGACCGGTAATGTCAAAGCTGAACC
>CAZPKJ010000148.1:0-7437 GCA_964587075.1 uncultured Flavobacteriaceae bacterium
CGATGAATTTTTTATGTACCAGTCTGATAAATAGGTCATGTATTCAATTCCCGATTTCATAGTTGAAGCCTTGAGCTCACCTTTAATACAGTAGGAAGCGAAAATATTTCCCATGGTGCTGTCTTCCCATCCGGGAACAATGATAGGAAGGTTCTTTTCGGCGGCAGCCATCATCCATGAATCCCTGATATCAATTTCGTAATGTTCTTTCATAACACCCGAAAGCAATAATTTATACATGAATTCATGTGGCAAATAACGCTCGCCTTTTTGTTCGGCATCTTTCCAGATTTTGTAGATGTGTTTTTGTATTCTTCTGAAGGCTTCTTCCTCGGGAATGCAGGTGTCGGTTACCCGGTTGAAACCTTTTTCCAGCAGATCCCATTCTTCCTGCGGGCTGAGGTCGCGGTAATTGGGTACCCTTTTGTAATGTGAATGAGCAACCAGATTCATAACATCCTCTTCGAGATTTGCGCCGGTGCACGAAATAATATCAACTTTTCCCTGCCTGATCATTTCGGCCAGCGATATCCCCAGTTCGGCAGTACTCATGGCACCGGCCAGTGTAATCATCATCTTACCACCTTCGAGCAGGTGATTTTCATAAGCCTTGGCTGCATCCATCAGCGCCGCCGCGTTAAAATGTCGGTAATTGTGTTCAATAAATTGCGAAACAGGGCCTCTGTTCATAATGGTGTAAATTTAATAATGATTTACAAAGGTAGCAAAATCGTCCAAAACCGATCACAGCTCATCCCGCACCAGGTAAATAGTAAATATATGAACCTGAATCCGGTTAAGTGAACGGATAAAGTTTCAGGATGAAAGTAAAAGCGGTTATTTAATCTTTTTAAGAAGTGTGATATAAACCGGAAAGTGATCGCTGTATCCGCGCATGTAAATATCGAAATCGTATGTGCGGAAAGGATAACCTTTGTACCTTCCGGTTTTTTGTACCAGATAAGGACGATTGAATATTACAGCCTTCTGATAAAAGAATCCATTTTGCTCTTTATTGAGCAGTGGTTGTGAAATAATAATCTGATCAAACAAATTCCATGCATCATTCCAGGCCAGTGTACCAATACCTTTTTTATAATAACTCACCCATGGGTTGTAAAGTTCGCCTTCTTTAAGATTTTTTTCATCACCTTTTGAATTTAAAACATGAAGTACGCTGGTACTAAGAGGATCATCATTTAAATCGCCCATGAGAATTACTTTACCCATTGGATTGGCTTTCATTATACTGTCGATTTTTTGTTTTGCAATTCCGGCAGCAAGAGCCCTGCCGGGTGCTGATGCTTCTTCGCCACCTCTGCGGCTGGGCCAGTGATTTACAAAAAAGTGCACAGGCTCACCTTTAAATAATCCATATACCCAAAGAATGTCGCGTGTAGCATAGGGTGTGCCATCCTGATTTTTGAGAGGCACATTCAAAGCCGCGCTTTCGAGCTCTTTAAAATAGGAGGGATTATATAACAATGCAACATCAATTCCACGCTGATCGGGTGAATTGAAATGAACAATTTTGTAATTTCTGTTTTTAAGTTTAGGCTGTATAACCAAATCTTCCAGCACCTTTCGGTTTTCAATTTCGGCAACACCTAAAACAGCCACACCATCGGTAGATTCTTCCAGACCAAGCTGCGAAATAACGGTTGAGAGATTTTTCAGCTTGTCGCGATATACTTCTTTGGTATATTGTTTGGTTCCTCCGGGAAGAAACTCCTCATCATTAATAGTAGGGTCATCTTCGGTATCGAATAAGTTTTCGAGATTATAAAATCCAATGCATGCAACCTGATACTGTTGCTTCGCCGGTTCCTGCGCAAAAAGGAACATACTGTACAGTGAAATAAAAAATAATGCGGCCAGTTTCTTTGTGATTTGCATGATTAAAATGTGTTAAAGTTGATTGAGGGTGCCAGTGATAATCTGAATCGAACAACCGCAAGGGTGAAGCAGGGTAAAGCGCAGGCAAAATTACAAAACATAGGCCATCATAAACTGTCCGTTTAAAATTTAATTATTATTTTACATTTTATTGATTATCAGGCATCTCATGTATCTTACATTTACATACCTTTGTGGACTCAAAAGACCCTTCGTCCGGGTAAAAATCTATGAAAAAAATCTGTTTGTTTATCCTGGTTTTGCTGGTAGGTACCACAGGCCTTTCACAAGCGCAATCTTCTAAAATAACGGGAACCATTACCGATGACCTGAACAACTTTGTTGAAGGTGCCAGAGTACTTCTTTCAGGAACCGAACTGACCACACTTTCCAATGACAAGGGTGTGTTCGAATTGCAAAATGTTCCCCTTGGCAGTTACCGGCTCGAAATCACCTCTGAGAATCATGTGATATTGACACAGGATGTTACTGTCAAATCAGAATCAACGGATCTTGGATTTATAACGTTACATGTTAGCGGAAGACAGGGTGAAGGAGTTCAGGATAACATCCCTGTTGTTTCACTTTCCGATTCCGATGTTAAGGAATCTTCTTCACAAAGTGTTTCGGGTGTTTTAAGTGCTTCACGCGATGCCTTTACTGCCGCCGCGTCGTACACTTTTAGTGCCGCCCGTTTTAGAGTACGCGGTTACGACAATGATAATTTTATTACGTTCATGAATGGCGTTCCGATGACTGATTTGTACAATGGTAACCCGATGTTTTATTTATGGGGGGGATTGAATGATGTTACCCGTAACCGTGAAGGGGTTAGCAATCTTTCGCCGGGCAGTTTCTCTTTTGGAGGAATTGGCGGCAGCAATTATGTCGACTCACGTGCAACAAAACAACGCAAACAATTGGCAATTTCATACGCGCTTTCAAACAGGGCATACGAAAACCGGGTAATGGCAACTTATGGAACCGGACTTATGAAAGGTGGATGGGCCCTTGCAGGCAGTATTTCACGCCGATGGTCGGATGAGGGCTATATTCCCGGAACTTATTACGATGGCTGGTCCTATTTTATAGCGGTCGAAAAAATCCTTAATTACAACCATTCTTTCAGCCTTACCATGTTTGGTACACCCACTGAGCGTGGACGTTCATCGCCTGCTACAAAAGAGATGTACGACCTGGCCGGAACCAACTTCTATAATCCCACATGGGGTTATCAGAATGGCGAAAAACGGAACGCGTCGGTGAATACCAGCCATCAGCCTGTAAGTATTTTATCGCACGACTGGAGAATCAATAATCATTCACTGCTTCGCACCTCAGTTGGATATACTTTTGGTGAAAATGTCAATACGGGTCTGGATTGGTATAACGCACCCGATCCGCGCCCCGATTTTTACAGGAAGTTGCCAAGTTATTATTCCGACTTTCCTGAAATAGCTGCTCAAATTGAAGCGCTGTTGCGCAGTAGCGAAGAACTCCGGCAGATTCAGTGGGATGAGTTGTACAATGCAAATTACAACAGCCTGGAAACTATTAATGACGTTGATGGTATCGCCGGAAATTCAGTTACAGGCCGCCGTTCACATTATATTATTGAAGAACGTGTGGCCGACTCAAAAAAGTTGCATATTAACTCTTACTACAATACGAATCTGTCCGACGAGTTTCAACTGACCGCCGGTGCAGGGTATATCAAACAAACCACCGATTACTTTAAAAGAGTTAAGGATTTACTTGGAGGTGATTTTTATGTGGATATAAACCAGTATGCCGAGCAGGATTTTGCCGACAGCATCAATGCTATCCAAAATGATGTGAACCGCCCGAACAGGATTTTGAAGGAAGGTGATAAATTCGGTTACGATTACACAGCTAATATAAGCCGGGTAAACGGATGGTTACAAGGACAGTGGAAGCTTAACAAACTGGATTTATTTGTGGCTGTTGAATTGTCACAAATGAATTACATGCGAACGGGCAATGTAAAAAATGGTTTGTTTCAGGATAATTCCTTCGGCGATAGCGAAGAACAGTCGTTTTTTAATTATGCCGCCAAAGCGGGATTAACTTATAAACTCGACGGCCGGAACTACATCTTTGTAAATGTGGCTTCGTTAACCAGGGCTCCTTTTTTTGAAAATGCATTCATATCGGCACGTACCAGGAATGAAATTGTTCCCGGACTCGATAATGAGTCTATACTTTCGGCCGAAGGAGGGTACCTTCTCAAAGCTCCTAAAGCCAAGGCCCGTGCGGTAGCTTATTACACGCAGTTCGAAGATCAGACCAACACCGTTAGTTTTTATCACAGCGACTACCGGAACTTTGTAAATTATTCGGTAACCAATATCGATAAGCGGCATGTTGGTGTTGAGCTGGCAGTTGATTACACCATCGGAAAGGGCCTTTCCGCCAGCGCAGTTGCCGCTATAGGGCAATATTATTATACCGACAGGCCAACAGCAACCATAACCGTTGATAATACTTCCGAAGTGCTTGCATCGGGTGAAACCGTGTATGCAAAGAACTTTTATGTAGGAGGTACGCCACAAAGTGCCTATACGCTGGGACTGAATTATCGCGCCAGGCGTTTTTGGTTTGTGAATCTGAATTTCAATTTTTACGACAATACATTCATTGACTTTAACCCGGCCCGGCGTACACAGGCGGCTATTGACCTGGTTCCCGATAATTCCGATCAGTGGAGCTCCATTATTGACCAGGAGAAAACCGATTCGCAGTTCACTATCGATTTCTTTGGCGGAAAATCATGGAAACTGAACAATCACTTCAAATCTATTAAGCGCAATACATTTCTTGTGCTTAATGTAGGTGTCTCAAATCTGACTAACAACAAGGATTTAATCACCGGCGGTTATGAACAACTGCGTTACAATTTTGCCGATAAAAACCCTGATTCGTTCGCGCCTAAGTATTTTTATTCATTCGGCACCACTTATTTTATAAATCTCATTCTAAGAATAAACTAAAAAACATATAACTCATGAAGAGTACAATAAAAAATTTCCTTCCTGTAATAATCGTATCATGCCTGGTGCTTGTTTCTTCTTGCCGGAAGGATGACTTTGATAATCCTCCGGCCGGTGGTACCGACCCGGCACTGGTTGCCAATACTACCATTGCACAACTTAAACAAGGTTATGTTACCGGTCAGTTTGATACCATCAAAACCGATGTTATTATATCCGGAATTGTAACAGCCGATGACAAATCTGGAAACTTTTACAAAACGATGGTCATTCAGGATGCAACAGCAGCTATTGCAATAAGGCTTGATGTATCTGATTACTATACCCGCTATCCCATTGGAAGACGTGTGTTTGTAAAATGCCGCAATCTGATTCTTGGTGATTACAACTCACTTATTCAGTTGGGTGGATTTATTGATAATTCAACACCAAATCAACCATCTGTTGAACCAATTCCTTATTCACTGGTCGACAAATTTTTATTTCCCGGTCAGTATAACCTGAACCTAAGTCCGGTTGTAGTTACCATTCCTCAGGTTCTGGCCGACCCGCTAGGCTACCAGAATATGCTTATTAAACTTAACCAGGTTGAGTTTATAACTGCCGATACATCAAAAACTTATGCCGATGTAATTAATCAGCAATCGGCCAACAGGAAACTTGCCGATTGCAACAATGTAAACATTGAGTTACGATCGAGCAATTACGCAACGTTTGCCGGAAAAAACCTGCCGAATGGTAATGGTTCCATAACGTGTATTTTCAGTGTGTTCGGATCTTCTCCACAACTTTATATACGTGATTTATATGACGTAAAACTCGATACGGCGCGTTGTGGTTCAAACCCGAATCCCGGTAGCGGTATCAACGAAAACTTCAGCAGCCAAACCAGCGGAACCGACATTTCAATAAATGGCTGGTACAATATCAATGCCGTTGGCGACCGGTATTGGAGGGCGGGAATATTCAGTGGCGACACGTATGCTCAGGCTACAGCGTTTGGTTCGAGCTTGTCGAACATGGAAGCATGGCTCGTTACTCCTGGATTTAACCTTGCAACCATTGATACGCTTTCATTCCGTTCATCGTGGGGATTCTTTGTTCACAACGGTCTTTCTGTTTGGATAGCTACCAATTTTAACGGAACCAATGTAGCAACTGCCAACTGGACACAATTAAGCTGCACCCTTGCTGTACAGGCCGATGGCCAGTATGTATGGGTTCCTTCGGGTGATGTTCCGCTTACATCCTTTAGCGGAACCGGTCATATCGGATTTAAATATGTAGGTAACGGAACTACCAATACCACGACGTGGCGAATTGATGATGTGGTAATTCATTAACCATATCAGTTTACCTGTTACCGGTGCACTGAAGTTGAAGGGCACTCCGTTTACTTAATCTTGCTGCAATGAGATTCAACCCGGTTATATTTATTTTGATAATGTTATGGCATGGTAACGCCATCGCACAGGTTATTTCTATCGCCAGCGCACGGGCATTACCTGTTGGCAGCACCGTTACCATTAATGGACAAGTCACCTCAGGCAGTGAGTTTGGTACCATCAGGTATATGCAGGATGGTACCGGTGGTATTGCCCTTTTCAGTACCGCTGTGGCATCGTTACAAAGGGGCGATAACACCACTATAACCGGAACAACCGTTGAATATCAGAATTTGCTGGAGATTAATCCTGTTTCAAACTGGATAGTTAACAGCACGTCAAATCCCGATCCTTCCGCCATTTCATTAACGCCTTCACAACTCGGTGAGAGTAATGAATCGATGCTTGTAAAAATCAACAATGTTAATTTTACATCTGGCGGTGTCTTTGCAAACGGTGCAACGTACAATTTTACTGCAAACGGTGAGAGCGGTGTTGTGTATATCCGATCAGGTCACCCGCTTGTCGGACAACCGATACCGGCCACTTCAGTGATTTTGTATGGCATCAATTCGCAGTATGGCAGCCAGTATCAGGTTTTACCACGCGACCTGAATGACCTTGTTCAGTCGCAGGTTATCGCAATAACCACACAACCTTTTCCTCAAAACATTACTACCACTTCGATGGATATTTCCTGGGCTACCGATGTGAATGGTAACACTTCGTTACAATATGGTGCAACACAGGCACTGGAGTTGGGTACACTGTCAGGACCGGCGAACTCCGCGAACCCCACCATAAATATATCTGGATTGAATGCCGCTTCAGTGTATTATGTTCAGGTTTCAAGTATCGATGGAAATGATACCGCCAAATCACAAATCCGGCCTTTTATCACCAGATCAAATTCATCAGGAACCATTCGTACTTATTTTAACCGTCAGGTCGATAATTCGGTAGCTTCACCTTTTGGCAACAATGCCACACAACTTCAAAATGCTTTCGATGATACACTCAAAGCTTATATCGACCGTTCGTTAACTACGCTTGATATTGCCATATACAGCTTCGACAACTCAGGAACGTCATTGATAACCCAGGCGATTAATGATGCTTACAACCGGGGTGTTCAGGTACGTGTT
>CAZPKJ010000149.1:0-7286 GCA_964587075.1 uncultured Flavobacteriaceae bacterium
AACCGGTTTTGTTGGGTGATAACCCCAGTGAAATGGGCAAACCGGTTTCTCTGATAATCCGTTGCCGGAGTTCCGAGGTCCATTTCAGGCTGCCGTAATACTTATCCATACCCGTTATATCGATGTAATGTTCGTCGATACTTGCCTTTTCATAGAGCGGTGCGTCTTCGTCGATAATATCGGTTACCATGTTCGAATACTTACTATACACTTCCATGTCGCCGCGAACAATAATAGCATCGGGACAAAGCATACGTGCCATCCGCATGGGCATAGCTGAACTCACGCCGTACTTACGTGCCTCGTAGCTGCAGCTGGCCACCACCGCACGGTCGCTGTTGCCGCCAATGAGGATGGGTTTGCCGATGAGGGATGAATTACGTAAACGCTCTACCGAAACAAAAAATGAATCGAGGTCGAGATGAATGATATTGCGGGAGCGGAAAATCATTGGGACATTGGGTCATTAGTTTGCATTGCAAACGTCATTAAGGTAAATCCCGCGAGCGCCAGCGAGCAAATAACCCAATGACGCCGAAGGCAAATGACCTAATCATCCCAGTTCAAGTCTCATCTGTCCCATAATGGCACGCAAAGCATGACTGGAAACCGTTGTTTTGGTGGCTTTACGTCCGCCCGGGCCAAGAGACAGGGTTCTTCCCGATAAGGCATCAGAAATACGGATAATGGATGGCAGCATGGCCTTACGCATGCCGGGGTCGATGGGTGTTGTTTGTCTCATACTGAATAATTTTTATGATATTTTCACAATCAATTTGCAGATTACAATATAATCATTATATTTGCGTCTTAACAAAGGAAAAATTACAAATATCGTGCAACTGATTAATAGACAATGAGAAAAAGATAGGCCGTTGAGCCGTTGACCGTAGAGCCGTTGACCGTTGACCGTTGACCGTAGACGGGCGACCATAAAGTAGAGTTCTGAAGAGAATCCAATAATATAAATTACATTGAATTCACTTCATGGCAAGCGGGCAAACGGAAGACAAGCGACACAACACTTGAATAATAGTTCCAACAGAAAATAACTTATAACTAAAAACACAGCAATGCACTTCGCAACCAACATCAAACTACTCCGCAAACGGAGGCACCGTACCCAGGACGTGGTATCGGGAGAATTAGGGTTCAGTCGTTCCACCCTGAACAGCTACGAAAACGGCATCGTAGTGAACCCCACAATCGAGTCGCTGATCGCATTCTCAAAGTATTTCAGGGTATCTATCGATACACTAATTAAAACAGACCTGTCGAAACTGTCGGAAAGTCAGCTGTCGGAAATAGAACGCGGTTATGATGTGTACCTCACAGGAGGAAAACTGCGGGTACTGGCAACTACCATCGACAGCATGAACCGGGAAAACATTGAAGTGGTTCCGCTTAAAGCGAAGGCAGGATACACAGCAGGATATAATGACCCGGAATTCATCAGCGGATTACCTACCTTTCAGTTACCCTTTTTATCGCATGAAAAAAAATACCGTGCATTTCAAATTGACGGCGACTCTATGCTGCCTATCCCCCACGGCTCTTGGATCATAGCGGAGTTTGTACATGACTGGCGCGATGTGAAAGATGGCAGCGCATATATTGTAGTAACCAGGGATGAAGGGGTAGTATTCAAAATAGTATTCAATCAAACCCGTAAGCAAAAAAACTTTCTGCTGCGGTCGCTCAATGAATCCTATGAACCATTCGAAGTTCCGGTAAATGAAGTTATCGAAATCTGGAAATTTATCAACTTCATAAGCAGCGAACTCCCCGAGCCGGAATCAACGCAGGAACAGCTCAGCAAAATGGTGATGCAGCTTCAAAGTGATGTATCAGCGATAAAAGCGAGTGCAGGGAGGAAGAAGAAGTAGACCGTGGACCGTGGACCGTGGACCGTTGACCGTGGACCGTGGACCGTGGAAGGCTTATGAAGGTCAAAAAAATTAAAATTAAAATTCATATTTTTAACACGTCACAAAAATTCATTTTTCAGTAACAATTTTCAACATTTTTCAACATGAAAGGATTTCAAAAATTAGATGCCTACAAAAAGGCATATCCATTGGCAATGGAGATTTTCCATCTCTCAAAATCATTTCCAAAGCATGAGGTGTATTCTCTGACAGATCAAATTCGCCGTTCTTCACGATCGGTTTGTGCTAATTTTGCAGAAGCGTATCGGCAAAGAATTTACAAAGCAAACTTTGTCCGAATACTTACAATTTGCGACGGCGAATGCAGTGAAACTATTGTTTGGCTTCGGTTCGCTTTAGATTGTGAGTATATTACAAATGATCAATTTGCAAAATTATCCAAAGGATTTAATGAAGTAGGTGAATTGCTGGGAACAATGATTCGAAACCCAGAAAAGTTTATGGATGGGAATCAGAATACTGTTGGTGGGAGACGGTAGAGAAAAGACTGTAGACTGTAGACTGTAGACTGTAGACCGTAGACCGTTGACCGTAGACCGTAGACCGTGGACCGTGGACCGTTGACCGTAGACAGTAAACAGTAGACAGTAGATGGTAGATGGTAGGCCGTTGACCGTTGACAGTAGACCGTTGACAGTAGACCGTTGACCGTAAACAGTTGACAGTAGACAGTTGACAGTTGACAGTTGACAGTTGATGGCAGGCCGTAGACCGTGGACCCTAGACTGAAGGCCGTAGACGGTAGACCAGAGACCATTTACGGGCAGCGGGCTACGGCTTACGGGCAAAGGGCGATAAGTAATGGCTGACGGCTACTCAATCACCGCCGACAGACCCCTATCCTGCAACGCCTCACACATGGGACGTAGACCGGAAAAATCCCCATCCTTAACCGAACATTTGCCTTTGTAGTGAATTAAAAATGTACACTGTTCCGCCTGAAGACGATCATGATTGCAAACTTCGATGAGTGATTCGATAACAAAATCAAAAGTGTTTACCTCATCATTAAAAACAACTAAATGATTGCCTGGCTTAAGCTCCGGATCAATTACTAAACTAAATTCTTCTATTGGATTATACCCCGACATCTGTTACAGACCTTTACATTTCGATTCCAACAAATTTAAAAAGAATAAACAAATTCTGCAATCGATTTATAACACTCTGAATTTAAAAAGAATACAAGCGCGGCAATTAGTCCTGTGGCTGTTTTCTCCGGAACAATAATATTTTCGATTCTTTACCACGCAGTAAACGTTCAATGTTTTTCTGGTGCGTTATCAGTACTAAAATCGAAACCGCCATGGCAAACAGATTTACTGTGGACATAGTTTCATTCAGTACAAGCATAATGATAAAAGGATAAGCTAATGCAGCACCAAGTGATCCGAGTGAAACATAACCCGATCCTAAAAAAAGAACTAAAAAAACAACCGAACATATCAACGCCGCTACCGGCTGAACACCAATGAGGATTCCAAGTAAAGTGGCCACTCCTTTTCCTCCCCTGAAGCCTGCTAAAACAGGGAATATATGTCCCAGCAAGGCTGAAATACCACATGCCAGTTTAAAATTCACATATTGCTGGGTTCCGGGCAGGTATTGTCCTGTTAACTCCACCAGCTGCAAGGCAAGAAACCCCTTTAGAATATCCAGTAGCAGAACCGGAATACCAGCCTTTTTACCCAATACCCTGAATGTGTTTGTAGCTCCGGCATTGCCACTACCAAATTCCCTAACATCAATTCCGTAAAAAAGCTTCCCTATCCAAACCGCCGAAGGTATTGAACCAAATACATAGGCTGCAAGAAGGATCAGGATATTCTCAGGATTGATCAATTTTCGCTGAAATGATTTCGGTCAAATATAGAAAATCCCTCATTAAATGAATTTTAGAGCCATCTGTAATGCAATTGCCGGTAAAAATCTCAAAAATCTTAAAATCAAACAACTGCTTGTCAATAACATAGACTAAAAAAGATGGCTGTGAGGATTGACAAACGGAAATACCAGAAACAGCCAAATTGCAGTAATAATTGAATCTATTTTCCAAAAAGAACACCGAAAGTTAATGCAAGCATCCGGTTCTTTTGCGTGTATCCGTCAGTATTTGAAATGTCAAGTAGACCCAAAGTATAAGCCAGCCCGATTTGCATAAATTTATATTGTACCCCTCCTCCTATTTTCAGTCCTACATCGGGCCGTTTCAAATCACTTTCGTCCTTATTTCCGTATTTGATGTCACCACTTTCTGTATCTCTTTCACCATCAATATTTAATTTGTAGCGATAATACCCGTAAATGCCTACAGCAGGCACAGCTCCAAATAATCCGTACACTTCGAATTTGCCTGCCGGTTGAGTAAATTTAGCAGTCACCGGTAACTCCGCATAAATCAGCGTGAAATTTCCTTTGATTTCACTTTTAATTCCATAATAACTATGGTTGTCATTAACACGGTATCCTTTTGTAGAAACTCCTAAACCCGTTTGAACAGAAAATTTTCCTTTTACTTTTATATCGGCAATCATGCCCAACTGAGCTCTCAGGGCGGTTTTGGAATGATCGTTAAAGCCAGGTTCGCTGGATTTTGCCTGGATGTCGGTAAAATTGATTCCGGTAATAACACCGAATTTTTGTGCGGTTAAACGGGTTCCATGAATCATGAATATGGAAAGGAGGATGATAATGAGTTTAGTTTTCATATAAAGCATTTTTAAAGTTTTTCAAATGTACAATTCCATTTCACCATTATTACATCATCCAGAACATTATTCCCGGTTCTCAATCCTTCTTACAAACTCCGACTTTTTACGATCGGTCGATAAGAGATACTGATACGGTGCCTTACCCCCCTTTTCATCTGCAACCCGCTTATCGGGTTTCATGTTGGTTATAATTTCATTGAATTTTAAATCTGATGATACCGCCTGCATAACACCACGCTGATAGTTGAAGAAGAACCAAGTGTTGCCATCGAGCTCAAGAAACAGGTTAAAAATATCACCAGACCGCTTGCGTGCAATTTCAAAGTATCCCTTCAGCATCCTGTTAACAGGGGTCTTACCCACATACCCTACTCCAATACTTCCTACCGATTTATACGTTAAACTTTCACGGTGCCAGTAAAATTTCAAGTCCGAAAGAAAAACAGAATGTTCAAGTTCCATAGGTGTTTTCTTAGGGTTACCGTATAAGCTTACTTCTTCGAGAAACCTGTCTGACTTCTCTTTACCCATCATTACTTCCATTCCTCCCTGAAATACCTGCCGGTTATCATTGGTAGCAGCCAGTGTTGGATACGACAAAATCATATCCGCCATCGCCTTAAGCGCGTCGTTATTGAACATGAAATCGAGATCTACCATGGCATCAAAATAAATGGTGTCGGTTAACGGATCCAGCACCACTTTTCCATAAGTATTTAGATTAAACTGACCAAAGTCAGCTCCCGTTTTTATCCTGCCAAAGCCGGTAAACGAACAGGCATCATCATCGAGTGAAAATGAATTCCTGAAATTGAATGGTGCCGGTTCGTCCTTACGGGATGACTTCTTTTGTGATTCTTCCGGTGCGGGACTAATCCTGAATTCACGCGAATCACTATCATACGATAAAAGACCCTCAGCCGATAAAATTTCCTGGTCGGTACTGCTACTCCGCTGCGAAATAAATGTTCCATAAACGTTAGCTGAATCACGGCCAAACCATATACCGGAATATAATTTCTCGCCACTGTCATTCACAGGATCCTTAACCGGAACATTCACGCCTGCCGGATCAATTTCCGCCGCAAAGCCAAACCAATTCCTGGTTATTGCCGCGCAATTGTGATTGGCACGTGCAAAACCTTCAAAATAAAGAGGCTGTCGGGCAGCCTTAATGGTCATTCGTCCTTTGTATTGAATATTGGGGCTCAGCATAAAATTTAAAGCGTCGGCCACTTCACCGTGAGCATACGTTTGTTTTGCAGTATCAACCCCTATCTGTGTAAGCTTTAACAAGTGCTTTACCTTAAGCTGATCAACATACTCGTAATCGCCTGTACCCGTATATTTATTCCGGGAAGCTATATTAATTTCGGCATTATCAATGGTGTGATACCTGGTTTCGGTGTTGGCAATGACGCGCGCTTCGTGTAATGTACGCATCACAGCTCCTTTATCAATAATAACTTTTCCGTCGCCGGGATAAATTGTTGCATCCGCTACATTAATTTCTTTCACCTCATTCGCCCTCAAAATATAATCCGATAAGCTATAGGACGCATCAGGAGAATACCATCTGAGTGAATCCTGTGCGGGATGAATGGAAACAAATTCCGAACCGGAGAGTCCCGATTTGCCTGTTACCGGATTTGTGGAGGCAAATGACACATTTTTATCATCCATCAACCATTTAAACTTATCAATGTAGCATATATACTGATTGAAAGGAAATGTAACGTACGAACCACTTCCGTTCGAAGTGAACTCCCCAAACCGGTTACCAAGGTCTACATACGACTTCATATTAGTAGTGGCTAGGGCGGGTGTATTCGGATCGGTTGATTTTAATTTAAAGTCGCTGGTGTCGCTGCTGAAAGTAGACGATTTATAATTTATCACATTTGAAGCTATGGCAGCCTGTTCGAATGACGCTGTTCCTCCTCCCGACAAACCTGTATTAGCTAATATCAGGTTGCCGTCATGATCCACTTTTCCGCTATAAAGTTCAAAGTTGTTTTGTTTTTTAAACAGGAACATCTTATCTTCCTTTGGCCTCCAGTTGATGTAAATATCACTTGCTTTCGCAGATGGAAATCCTACGCCGGCTATGGTTCGTTCAGCCATACTGAATTGTTCCACATCAGCATTTGCTGAATCGGGGAAAAAAGTGATTTCCTTTGATAAAACGGTAGCAGATAAGTATTCAATTTTACCACCACCTTTCAGTCCGGAGTTATTTAGTTGCAGATTCTCATAATAAGTTCCTTTTGATGCATAAGCGGGCAATCCTTCATTACCCAGTGTTTTCCGGAAACCGAGTGAGTAATCGCGCTGAATGGATAATTGCTCTTTCATATCCGGAAAAATACCAGCCGAAGCCAGTGTTCCGTCAAATACGAGCCCTTCGGGTTTAAAATTATCCAAACTGTCAATGGTAAAAGGATCCACTTTAAAATAAAAATTATCGCGTTTATAAACACCGTTATAAATCCAGGCGTAATCGTAATACACATACGAGTGGTTCTCACTTTTAAATATGGGAAACTGAGGGCTTTTTTGATATGATGATTTATTGTCAGGGCGGTCAATATTCAAATACCCTGTAACATCCTGTAAAACGCTTCTG
>CAZPKJ010000150.1:0-7272 GCA_964587075.1 uncultured Flavobacteriaceae bacterium
CGTGATATTACCTCAACGTTTAACGCCTGGAGTTATAATACCGAAAAGCTGGAGGATGTTTTTACCCAAACCAATAACGAAATCCCGGAGAATGGCCTCGAAATTACCCTTCCGAAACTGATTCTCGGAGCTTCCCGTAAAACCACTATCAAAGATAAGTTTACCATTGAGCCCGAACTGAACCTCGACGTTACATTCGACGGCAAAAGAAATGTGCTTATCAAAAGTGACCCTGTCAGCATTGAGCCACACATCGGACTTGAAATCGGATACCGTGATTTTATCTTTCTTCGGGGAGGTGCCGGCAATATCCAGGAGATTCGCGATTTTGATGGTGAAAAGTCAACCACACTTCAACCTAATTTCGGACTGGGTGTGAAAATTAAAAATGTTTCAATCGATTACGCGCTTACCAACATTGGAAGTGTAGGTGAGACTTTATATTCGAACATTTTCTCCATAAAATTTGGTTTATTCAAACAGAAACGATGAAAAAACTTTACATGGTAGTTTCTTTCCTGCTGTTTGGTTTCGCTTCCGCGGAAGCACAGAACTATTGTAACGAATGGATAAGTTTTTCAAGTAACCAGCCCTATTCAAATCAGCAGTATTTTAAAGTGAGCGTTTGGCGCGATGGAATTTACCGGATAACATACAACGATTTGCAAGCGGCGTCATTTCCCCCATCGTTCAATCCGAAGCAACTGCAACTCTTTCACATGGGCCAGGAGCAGTATATCCATGTTGAGGGGGAAGCCGACGGTACTTTCGACCCTTCCGATTACATAGAATTTTACGGTAAAAGGAACGACGGCAGTTTTGATACACGAATGTATAAACACCCCGACCATCAGCTGAATAAATCATTCAGCCTGGTTACCGATACGTCTTCTTATTTCCTCACTATTAACATCAACCCCTTTATTGTGAACCGCAGGATTATTCAGGAAACGGATGTTAATTATATCGGGTATACGTCAATACCATATGTAATGAGCGAAGCTTTCAGGGATTTCAGGAACGAATACAATGCTTATCGCCTGGTTGAAGTGAAAGATGCCGAATACGATGAGGGGGAGGGCTGGATGAGTTCACCAATCTCATCAGCTCCGGTAACGTATACTCTTGGGGTCCCCAACATCAGTACCGACCCGTTGGCACCCGTTGCTATGGTCAGTTCAACGGTTATGGGCGGAAACAGTACCGGTAACCAGCATTCCATTACGCTGAATGTTCATGGTGCCACATCGTCCAATACCTTTTTTGCGTTTGAGATCACCCGGTTCAATTTTCCGTTGTTGTCGAATTCATCCATTTCAGGTTCAAATGCAAATTTTGTATTTACTCCCGGAAGCGGTGTAACCAACCGTACACTGGTATCCTTTATAAAACTCAGTTATCCGCATACCATGAGCTTTGCGGGAGAAAATTCCAACACCAGGCATTTTAACGTTCCGGGAAATCTTGCTCCGGGCAAATCGTATTTAAATATGACCAGTTCGGGGATGTTAACCCCCCGGATGTATATGTATTCGAACGATTCATTAAAGCGTATATCCCTCACCGTTAATGGTGGAAACATTCAGTCGCTTGTTCCAACCTTTGGCTCCGACAAAGCTTGTTTTATTACAGACACTGTTTTTACTTCTGCTATGGGCCTGCTGACTATCACCCCGGTAAATACCGATCCTCAGCGGTTCGCCAGGTTTATCAACTACCAGTTTATTTCACAGGGCGATTTCCTGATTGTTACACATAAATCGTTGATGAATAAGGCCAGCGATTATAAAAATTACAGGCAGCTAACCGGGTTCACCCCGCTGTTGGTTGATATTGACGAATTGTACGATCAATATGCCTATGGAATTCAAAAGCATCCGCTTTCAATCAGAAACTTCTGTGCTTTTGCACTGGATACCTTTACGGTGAAACCCGAATACCTGCTGCTTATCGGCAAGTCGGTTACTCCGGTTAAAACCCGCATTACCGGCTTTAACAATGTGGCCACAACAACAGTTAACTGGAATACCAACCTGGTACCAACCTTTGGCTATCCTCCGTCAGACATGCTGTTGGTTTCAGGTATTAACGACACATTGCCCAGGCCCGAACTGGCCGTGGGAAGAATATCGGCAGGCAATGAATCGGATATACAGGCTTATCTCGACAAAATTATTGCACACGACCTTCAGCTTGCACAATGTCCGCAGGAATGGATGAAACAGATTTTGCATTTCGGCGGCGGTAACAATGGTTTCCAGCAGGAACAAATTAAAACAATTTTACAGGGCTTCGAAAATATTGCCGAGGATACCCTGATGGCTGCCAATGTTGAAACATTTCTCAAATCAAGCAGCGACCCTATTCAGGTTAATCTGTCGCAATACCTGCAGGCACTTATCGACTCCGGTTCAACCTTGATGACATTTGTTGCCCACGCATCGGGTTCATCATTTGATATAAGCACCGATATTCCTCAAAATTACAATAACAAGGACCGCTATCCGCTGATCCTTGCCAACTCCTGTTTTGTGGGTGATATACATGACCCGCTTCGTCGTATAGCCGAGGATTTTGTATTGCTTCCCGATAAGGGCGCAATAGCCTTTGTTGCACAACCGGATGTAGGTTACCTCGAAAATTTACAGGTGTATTCGTCGCGTTTTTACCAGGAAATAGCACGAACCAATTACGGGGGAACTGTAGGCCGTTCAATGCTGAATGTTATCGACTCGCTGCTTTCCGATCCGCTGGTAATGGGCAATCAGTACTCATACTTTATTTATAAATCAATAATCACCGGTATGACCCTTTCGGGAGATCCTGCCCTGGTGCTGAACTCCTTCGATCGTCCCGATTACCAGATAAAAAATTCCAGTGTTTATTTTACACCTCAGGTGGTTACTTCCGACCTCGATTCTTTTTACCTCAATATTGTTGTAAAGAATCTGGGCAGGGCCGAATTCAATCCATTTGTTGTTCATGTTGTAAGAAAGTTTCCCGATGGCGGTATTAACTTCGAGATGGACACTATTATAAATTACATAACTTATACCGATACTATCTCCATTAAACTTCCGGTTGATCAGATACGGGGCGTTGGACCAAATAATTTTGATATATATATTGATTATTTCAGCAATGTGGATGAATGCAATGAGTCGAACAACAACGCGTTCAACATTCCGCTGCTTATCCAGTCGTCGGATATATTGCCGGTATATCCCATTGAGTATTCAATAGTACCCGGTAATGCCATCAGTCTGAAAGCATCCACAGTAAATCCATTCGCTGCGGTTAAGCCATATGTGTTTCAAATAGACACCGTCGATACATTTTCGAGCCCGTTTCTGCTGCAAAATACAGTTACCAGTTCCGGAGGCGTTATTAAATGGCAGCTGCCATTTTTACTTCAGGCCGACAAGGTTTATTACTGGCGCGTGAGCCGCGATTCTCTCCCGGGAGATACTATTCATCCGACCTGGAAAGAGAGTTCATTCATTCACAAGCCCAATATTACCGGTTGGTCGCAGGCACACTATTCGCAATTCAAGAAAGATGAATTTATAAATATTAATTACAGTAATACGGTTGACAGCACTTTCACATTCGTAACGAGTTTCTCATCGTTGGTGGTTCGTAATTTCCAGTCACCAAACAGTTTTTTCAATCCCTCTTATGAGATCAATAATGTTACTATCGATTATCAGATGTGTACGGCTGCACCGTCGATGCACATTGTCGTAATTGATTCGGTAAGTTTAAAGCCATGGGCCACCGATCAGTATCACTTTGGAAATGCCAACACCTATGATCCCGGCACCGGAACCGGCAGTTGCCGTCCCCGGGCCGAATATTATTTTATTTTCCGCATGAATGATCCTGCATCGCGCGATTCAATGTATGATATGTTGCTGAATGACATTCCCAACGGAAATTATGTGGTGGCTTACTCGGTATTTAGTGCCAAGTTTTCGCTGTGGGATCCATCTTTGATGAACCTGTTTACTTCATGGGGCAGCGACAGTATATCATTTCTTAACGATACCCAACCCTATATTTTCTTTACTAAAAAAGGTAATAACACATTTACACAGGAGTCAATCGGCGACAGCCTTGAAACTGCAATTATACTCAGTGCTACCCTTGGCGGCAACTGGTCGAAAGGGTTTGTAAATTCGGTACCCATTGGCCCTGCGGTAAGCTGGAACGAATTGCACTGGGATCAGGGTCCGCTCGAATCAACTCCCGGGGCCGACTCCATTGCCATCGACATTATTGGGATCACTCCCAACGGTACCGAAGTTCCGTTGCCGGGATTTACCGGAATACAGGCCGGAAATTATAATGTGAATATCAGTTCCATTGATGAAGTACTATATCCCAGGCTCCGGTTGCAGGCATATAAGCAGGATGAAGCCGTATTTACCCCACCGCAATTGATACGCTGGCAGATTTATTATGAAGAAATTCCAGAACTGGCATTAAATCCGGCAAGGTATTTTAAGCTAAATAAAGACTCGCTTGCCGAAGGTGAAGAGGTGCAGATGGAAATGGCCATTGAGAATATTGGTAATGTTGATTCCGACTCGGTATTGGTTGATTTTTATATATACGATCAAAACAGGGTGCGTCATAATATTTCTTCCCCAAAGTATAAGAAAACAATTCCCGGCGACACAATCATAGCCAGGGTGGCCTTTGCTACGGGCGGTTATCCCGGACTGAATTCTTTGTGGATTGAAGCTAACCCGCGCCAGGACCAGCCTGAGCAGTATCATTTCAATAACCTGGCAGAAATCAAGTTTCATGTAAACCGCGATATTACCAATCCAATACTGGATGTAACATTTGATGGCGTACATATCATGAATGGCGATATTGTTTCAGGGAAACCGGTTATTGGTATCCGGCTTAAAGATGAAAACCTCTTCCTGGCATTAAACGATACCAGCGACTGGCAGGTGTTTTTAAAAGCTCCAGGAGGTACACAAACCAAATTGTCGTTTGAACCGGTTGCTTGTACCGGACTCGGTAATATTCAGTTAAAATGGTGCCCGGCGCAACTGCCTGATAACACATTCCGGATTGAGTATCGCCCGGTTTTGTTAACGGATGGCATATATGAATTGTGGGTTCAGGCTTCCGACATAACGGGTAACATCAGCGGATCCAACAATTACCGGATTTCGTTTGAAGTAATTAACAAAGCAACTATTACCGAAGTGGTAAATTATCCGAACCCATTTTCGACGTCAACAAAATTTGTGTTTACGTTAACCGGTTCCGAAGTGCCTGAGGATTTTAAAATTCAAATTATGACGGTATCGGGTAAGGTAGTGCGTGAGATATTGCGTGATGAGCTTGGACCTATACGAATTGGACGAAACATTACCGAGTTTGCCTGGAACGGGAAAGATGAATTTGGCGATCAGCTTGCAAATGGCGTTTATCTGTACCGGGTGCTGACCAGACTAAATGGTTCAAAAATAGAAAAGCGCGAAACAGAGGCTGACAAATTTTTCACAAAAGGCTGGGGAAAAATGTACCTGCTTCGCTGATAATCATACCGGACGTTTGATTATTAGGTGATTGTAATACTGTTGACGGTTTCCGGAACCTTTGAAAAATTCTCCGGCTTTGTAATATTTAGTGTTTCCTTTATTTAAAAGGTTTTTACACATTTGCAATTCATAAACCGGTAAAACCTTATGGAAAGCAATAATCCGACTTCCGCCGAAAGGCGCCACCCCAAAGCCTTGCCCTATTTATTTCTTTCCGAGATGTGGGAAAGGTTTGGCTTTTACCTTATGCTGGGTATTTTCTTTTTGTATATGACCGATGTCTCCAAAGGAGGGATGGGGCTCGATAAGAAAGAAGCATCCGATATTTTCGGAACTTATATCGCGCTGGTTTACCTGACTCCTTTCATTGGCGGGCTTTTAGCCGACAGACTATTAGGTTACAGAAAATCGATTACACTTGGTGGAATATTAATGGGTTTGGGTTATTGCGGGCTTGCACTTCCAGGCTGGACAGCGTTTTACATATCGCTCCTGCTGGTAATTATTGGTAATGGTTTTTTCAAACCAAATATTTCAACACTTCTGGGTAATGTTTATAATGAACCACATCTGAAATCATTAAAAGATTCGGGCTATAATATCTTTTATATGGGTATCAATCTCGGTGCTTTTATATGTAACTTTTTTGCAGCCTGGCTCAGAAATAACTACGGCTGGGGACATGCGTTTATTGCAGCGGGTATAGGAATGTTCATTGGTGTTATTATTTTCTGGCTGGGTAGCCGGCATTACGCACATGCTGATGTGCTGAAACCAACCAAGCCGGAGGATATGAAGTTGAAGAGAATCTTTGGTATTGTTTTATTACCCGCATTCATTGCCGGTTATATTGGCTGGATTATTCCGGATAATATTTTTGGCAGCGACAGTACCGACGCGTTTATATTTGGCGCTTTCCCGGTAGCTGCATTTTATGTTTCATTGCTTGTACGGGCTTCGCAGGAGGACCGACGCCCCATTGCCGCCCTGCTGGCAGTATTTGCGGTTGCCATTGTATTTTGGGCCATATTCAAACAAAACGGAACGGCATTAACTACATGGGCCGAAAGTTATACCGACAGAACCGTTTCGGAACAGGTTGCCCGGCCCGCAGCCGTTTTGGGTATGGTTCAGGAAAAAACCATGGTGAAAGATTCAGTGCCGTTAACCGATGATCAATTCCGGCTGGTTCGCGATGAAAGTGGTGTAGCCCTCAAAACGTTTGATTACCCGAACTATTTTAAGAATGTACCCGCTGATGAACTGCCCGCCGATGGCGAAACGGTAAGTTTAATTTCGACCGAAATATTTCAGTCGGTTAACCCGTTTTGGGTAGTATTATTAACACCGCTGCTGGTGGCATTCTTTTCATTTCTGAAAAGCCGGGGACGCGAACCCAGCACGCCATGGAAAATTTTCTATGGTTTATTTATAACCGCATTAAGCACCCTTGTGATGGTAGTAGCCGCATATTATTGCGACAACGGTGCTGTTAAAAGCAGCATGTGGTGGTTAATTGGATCTTATTTTGTTATTACTATAGGAGAACTGTTCCTGAGTCCAATGGCGTTATCGCTGGTTTCAAAACTGTCTCCCGCGCGATTTACAGGTTTAATGATGGGAGGATGGTTTTTATCAACTTCTATCGGAAACAAAATGAGCGGTGTGCTTGCCAGTATGTGGGATGGCTATGAACATAAGGCAAACT
>CAZPKJ010000151.1:0-7245 GCA_964587075.1 uncultured Flavobacteriaceae bacterium
AACATTCGGGCCACCCGCGCGTGATCTGATTTATCAACCAAACCGGTTTGGGTAAGCGCCCTTTTGCGCTTGGTACTCATCTTGGTTAAGATGTGACTTTTAAACGCGTGCTTTCTCTTGATTTTTCCGGTGCCGGTATAAGCGAATCGCTTTTTTGCACTGGAATTTGATTTCATTTTCGGCATAACTCAATTGTTATTATAGATGGGTATTCGGTTTATTTTTTCACTTTTTGCGGAAGTGGGGTCAGGAACAGGAACATTCTGTTTCCCTCCAGTTTTGGCAATTGTTCCACTTTTCCGTACTCTTCCAGCTCCTGCGCAAACTTCAGCAGGATTATTTCCCCTTTTTCCTTGTAGGCTATTGTCCGGCCTTTAAAGTGGACATAAGCTTTAACCTTAGCACCCTCCTCGAGGAATTTGATGGCATGCTTCACTTTGAAGTTAAAGTCGTGCTCATCGGTATTGGGGCCGAACCGGATTTCCTTCATCACGGCTTTGGCGGTTTTTGCTTTTGCTTCTTTTTCTTTCTTCTTTTTCTCGTAAAGGAACTTCTGATAATCGACCACCTTACATACGGGTGGATCGGCATTGGGTACAATTTCTACAAGATCAAGTTGCTGCTCTTTGGCAATCTGTCTTGCTTTTTCAATAGGGTAAAGATCCGATTCAATGTTTTCACCTACTAACCGAACCATCGGAGCCGAGATATCCTCATTGATATTATGCTCGTTTTCTCTCCTCTGGAACCTGTTTGGTCTGTTGAATCGCGGACCGCCTGATGATCCCGGCTTTTTTTTGAAAAATGTAGAAATTTGTTACCTCCTTTTAGTTTTGTTCAACTGTTTTATTCTCGTATCCTGAAATGGCCTGAGCAACTTCGGAGTTAATTTTATCAAGAAACTCCTCCATGGTCATACTTCCCAGGTCACCTTGTCCGTGTTTTCGTACCGAAACCGAACCTGATTCCGCCTCCTTCTCTCCAACTACCAGCATAAATGGTATTTTTCGAACTTCGGCATCCCTGATTTTCCGGCCTATTTTTTCGTCTCTTTCATCAACGGAGGCGCGAATATCGGAATTATTTAAGAATTCTGAAACTTTTTGGGCATAATCATTAAATTTCTCACTGATAGCCAATATAATAACCTGATCAGGAGTGAGCCAAATCGGAAAATTTCCGGCACAATGCTCTATCAGTACGGCGATAAACCTTTCGAGAGAACCAAACGGAGCCCGGTGAATCATGACCGGGCGGTGCTTTTGGTTGTCGGCTCCGGTATATTCCAATTCAAAACGCTCTGGCAGGTTATAGTCGACTTGTATGGTTCCCAACTGCCACTTGCGTCCCAATGCATCTTTCACCATAAAATCGAGTTTGGGGCCGTAAAAGGCAGCTTCACCCAGCTCGACGATGGTATTAAGTCCTTTTTCGGCTGCGGCATCAATAATCGCCTGTTCGGCCCTGGCCCAGTTTTCGTCGGTGCCAATATACTTGGTCTTATTCTCAGGATCCCTCAGCGAAATCTGTGCGATGTACTCTTTAAAATCGAGCACCTTGAAAACATACAAAACCAGATCAATCACCTTTATGAATTCCTCTTTGACCTGATCGGGACGGCAAAACAGATGCGCGTCGTCCTGTGTAAATCCCCGTACCCGGGTTAATCCGTGCAACTCACCACTCTGCTCATACCGGTAAACGGTGCCGAACTCGGCAAAGCGGATGGGCAGTTCGCGGTAACTGTGTGGGCGGCTTTTATACATTTCGCAATGATGGGGACAGTTCATCGGCTTCAGAAAAAACTCTTCGCCTTCGGCAGGCGTGCGGATTGGCTGAAAGGAATCGGCTCCGTATTTTTCAAAATGGCCCGATGTAATATACAATTCCTTGTTACCGATATGAGGGGTGACAACTGGCAGATAACCGGCTTTAAGCTGTTCCTTTTTCAGGAACGACTCCAGCTTCTCGCGTAAGCGTGTACCCCTTGGCAGCCATAAGGGCAGACCCATACCCACCTTTTCGGAAAACATGAAAAGCTCCAGTTCTTTGCCAAGTTTCCGGTGATCGCGTTTCTTGGCCTCTTCGAGCAGGGTCAGGTATTCGGTGAGGTCTTTCTGTTTTGGAAAAGTAATTCCATAAATACGGGTAAGCTGTTTGCCCTTTTCATCACCACGCCAGTAGGCACCGGCAATATTCATTAACTTAATTGCTTTTACCGATCCGGTATCGGGGATGTGTGGTCCACGGCACAGGTCGGTGAAGTTGCCCTGTGTATAAAAAGTTATGGTTCCATCTTCAAGGTCATTCAGCAAATCAAGTTTATACTTATCTCCTTTTTCCTTGAAATAACCGATGGCATCGTTCTTTCCAATTTCTTTACGGATATAGGAATTACCTGTTCTGGCAAGTTCCTGCATCTTCGCCTCTATTTTTCCAAAATCATCAGAGGAAATGACATGGTCACCCGGATCAACATCGTAGTAGAACCCGTTTTCAACCGGCGGGCCTATTCCAAACTGAATACCGGGATAAAGCGATTCGAGCGCTTCAGCCATCAGGTGTGCCGACGAATGCCAGAAGGTAGCTTTACCATCGGGATGATCCCACGTTAACAATTCAATGGTGGCATCCGAAACCAGGGGACGTGTTGCATCCCATACTACGCCATTAATTTTTGCGGCCAGTACATTTCGGGCCAGCCCCTCGCTGATACTTTTTGCTATGTCAACGGCGGTAGTTTCCTTGGGGTATTCGCGGACTTTACCATCGGGAAAAGTAATCTTAATCATATTAGTTATTATGTTATTGCAAAGATAAGGAATCCATTGCGAGCATCGTTATCCGTCTTTCAATTTAACCTTTTTTTTTACCCGGTAAATAATGTCAACAGAAAAGATGCGGCACAAAACCTGCATCCTTTCAGGCAGAAACAAGACAAAAAAAAAGGCCGCATCGTGATGATGCAGCCTTTTTTAACTGAAGCAGAAATCACGAAAGGTGCTTGCTGACCAATTTGGTCATTTCAAACATGCTTACGGTTTTCTTGCCACCGAATACCTTTTTCAGGTTTTCGTCAGCATTGATGTTCCTGCGCTCCTTGGGGTCCTGAAGTTTGTTCTTTTTAATGTACTCCCACAACTTCTTTACCACCTCGGTACGGGGTAATGGCTTGCTGCCAACAACCGGCTGCAGGGCTGCGCCGATGTTCATAGCCTTCATGAATGCAGCATTTGGCTTACGCTTCGCCTTAGGCGCCGCTTTTTTAGCCGCTTTTTTAGCTACCTTTTTCTTAGGCGCTGCTTTTTTAGCTACTGCTTTCTTAGCAGTTTTCTTTGCTGGCTTAGCAGCTTTTTTTCCGGCTTTCTTGGCCGGAGCTTTCTTTTTTGCTTTTGTTGCCACTGTTTTTAGTTTTATTGGTTAATTGTAAGGGCAAATGAAAACATAAAAATGATTCAATTTACATAGTGTATTAAAAAGTTATCTACAATGAAAGCTGCCTTATTCACGACTGAATGCATCCGGTTTTACGAGGTAAATATGTTGTTTTTTATGATACGCATACATTATTAATGATATTCCTAAACCTTTTGAAACCCGCATACACAAAGAGTTGTAGCTATTTTACATTCCTGTGGAAAGGTATTGGTGCAACACGAAATATTAATTTTTGCCGGGTAAAAAGCATTGCCGCGTGTTGTTAATAACCCTGCAGGTTTGCTGATGAGTAAAGAAATGCATTTGAAAATATTTTATAATACATGACTCTGGTGCCGGCTGTAACCCTGTAGCATGCCATAACACTTTCAGCATACACTTCATGCTATACCGCAAGGTGCGGCCGGATTCAGGTGCTAAAAATATTTATATTTGCCCCATTGCGCCCTTCAACCGGTTATTTGAATCCCCTGATGATTATTTTATAGATTCCACATGAAAAAAATTCTGGTAACAGGTGGCGCAGGTTTTATTGGCAGTTCACTTTGTGACAGCCTGCTCGGCGAGGGTCATGAGGTTTGGTCGCTCGATAACTTCGACCCCTTTTATCCCAGGGCCATTAAAGAGAATAATATCCGGTGGGCGGTTACACAGCCGAATTATCACTTAACAGAGGGCGATATCACAAACGAAGACGTTCTGGCAAAACTACCCCGCGATTTTGATGTGGTTATTCACCTGGCCGCCAAAGCCGGTGTCAGGCCATCTATAAAAGATCCCGATACCTATATTCAAACCAATATACACGGAACGGCGAATGTGCTTGAATGGATGCGCCGGTGCGGTATCAGCAAGTTGATATTCGCATCCTCAAGCAGTGTTTACGGCAACAATAAAAAACTCCCTTTCGGGGAAAGCGATAACGTTGATTACCCTATTTCGCCTTATGCATTTACTAAAAAAGCATGCGAATTACTAATACACACCTATTATCACCTGTACCGGATCGATAGTGTCAATCTCAGGTTTTTTACCGTGTATGGTCCCCGCCAGCGACCTGATTTGGCTATCAGGAAATTTGTATCGCTGATAAAATCGGATAAACCGGTTGAAATATACGGGACGGGGGAAACGGGACGCGACTACACCTTTATTACTGATATTGTAAAGGGAATAAACAGTGCCGTCAGTTATGTTTCGGCCAAAAGCGGCGTTTATGAAATAATTAATCTTGGTAACAGTTCACCGGTTAAACTTTCGGAACTCGTTAATACCTTATACCAGCTCTTGAATAAAACACCCAACCTGGTTTATACTAAAATGCAGGAGGGTGACGTAGAATTTACCTATGCCGCAATTGATAAAGCGAAGGATAAACTGGGTTATGTACCGGAAACATCACTCCGCGACGGGCTTACTAAATTTATCGGGTGGTATGAACAACAATCCTGAAACGCGCATTGCCGGATTCCGGTTACCTGCCCCGGGTAACAGGGTCATCTGGCTGTTACTCGCATTTCTTTTGAAAGGAATAATTTTCGGACTCAGCCTTACCAAGAATGCCGACACGTTTGCCCCGGGATTTATCGGAATCCCAAGCGGTGATGCACCAAGTTATACCAAACCCATCGAAAACCTGGTTGACCATGGATCCTACTACCCTGACCACCGCATGCCGGGCTATGGTGTCTTTTACTATCCCGCTTACCTCCTGTTCGAACGTGGGACCGCCCTGAACGTGGTTATATTTTTGCAATACATCCTGGCTGCATTAGCAACCTATATTCTGGCACTAAGTGCTCGGCAGCTGTTTGGCAGCGACAAGTGGTTTTATCTTACTTTCATCATATATGGTATCAGTACCTATTCAAACCTCTTTGATGTTTACCTGCTCACCGAAAGCTTCGCCACTTCATTCCTGATATTCGCGTTCTATTTGTTTATGCGTTTTACCCGCGAAAACCATATCACTTCGCTGGTTTTATCGGGACTTTGTGTAACTGAGGTTATCTTTTTACGGCCGGTATTTTTCCCCCTGCTTTTTCTTTTCCTGGTGGCTTTGCTGATTCATCTGAGAAGGAACAAAATGTCATTGGCTAAACCCGCATTATTATTCCTGCTGCCATTTATACTCATTGATGGCTGCTGGGTAGCCCGAAACTATTACCTGTACCGTGACCCTGCACCCCTTACCCGAACGTTATATTACCCCGGAACCGACAATACGGTTTTCTATTACCTGGCTGGCTTTCTTCAAAGCTGGGGCGGCAGTATTGTACACTGGGAAACGGGATCGGAGCTGCGCTGGTTCGGTTATGGCAGCCGTGTTCCGTTTGGTAAAGGTGTCGACCGGACAGCGGTAATACCGGACTACATTTATACCAGCGCATTTAACGAGGATAGTTTGTTGCTTATTCGTGAAAAAACCTATGCCCTGCTTCATGATACCACGTTGTCGGAAACTACCAGGCAACAGTACTTTGACTTTGTTTCGGTGCGTCTGAAAAATTATTCGAATTCCATCCGTAAAGAAAAACCCCAACTGTATTATGTTAAGGCACCGCTTAAATTCGCTAAAACATTTTTTATTCATTCGGGAACATATAACCTTTTTCAGAAATCACTTCAGGAACTGAGCCCGGTCGAAACCGGGGTAAAATGGTTTTATTCCATTTTTTACATTGTGGTTTTAGTTGCCGGAACCTGCGGGATAATCCTGTTAATTAAACCTGGTTTACAGGAGGTTGGTATTATGGTTGTAACCGGAATAATTCTCTACACCGGTTTGGTTCATCCCCTCATTCTCCGGTTTTCGGAGGCACGATATTTTATCCCCGCATGGCCATTTATGATAATCTGTGCCATTTATTGCTTTAATTCGCTGTATAAATACACAACCGGCAATTTTCAAAAAAATGATACCTAAATGATTCGGGAGTCGATATCCGTAGTATTGCCAATTTATAATGAAGCGCAGGGAATTCCCATGCTGCTTGATAAGATACTGGAAGCGGTTTCGGGCCATCCGTATGAGATTATTGCAGTAAACGACGGCTCAAAGGATGACAGCTGGGAGGTAATGAAAAGGCATGCACTGGCAAACAGTCAGATTAAGGTAATCAATTTTAAACGCAACTTCGGACAAACCGCGGCTATCAACGCAGGTATTCAGTCGGCAACCGGAAGCATTATCATTCTTATCGACAGCGACCTCGAAAATGACCCTGCCGACATCCCCCGATTGCTTGAAAAGATTGCTGAAGGCAACGATGTTGTCAGCGGCTGGCGGAAAAACCGTTGGAAAGGCCAGTTCCTCACCCGGAAACTGCCTTCACTGGTAGCTAATAAACTGATCAGTAAAGTTTCGGGTGTACCGTTGCACGATTACGGTTGTACCCTCAAGGCATACCGGCGTGAAGTGATTATGGATGTACGGCTTTACGGACACATGCACCGGTTCATACCGGTTTTTTGTAAATGGCAGGGCGGCAAAGTAGCTGAAATACCGGTGAATTATCAGCCGCGCAAATTTGGCAAAAGCAATTATGGTCTTTTCAGGATCCACAAGGTGATGCTTGACCTGGTTCTGATAAAGTTTTTGGATAAGTTCATGCACCGCCCCATCCACTTTTTCGGAGGCGCCGGTATACTTTCCTTTATCATTTCGGTTATTGCTATGGGTATGGCCACCTACTACAAATTAACAGGAATGAAAGACTTTGTTGAAACCCCTCTTCCTACCATGGCCGCCATGTTTTTTATGGTTGGTGTACTGATGATATTACTGGGATTGCTCGCCGAAATACT
>CAZPKJ010000152.1:0-7185 GCA_964587075.1 uncultured Flavobacteriaceae bacterium
AGTATTGGTGCAGGATATGAAGGCCGTTTCGGGACTGAACCGCAGCGAACTTGACTTGAGCTTTGCCAACAAGGGATTGTACATGGTATATGTAAAAGACCAGGTTGGGAAGATTTCAGTAAGCAAAATTGCAGTCGAGTAATTCTAAATAGTATTTAATAAAAAACCCGGCTATTAATAGGCCGGGTTTTTTTATGTGAAATAATTTTAAGAAGCTGAGACGCCTTGTATCTGGCGCTTGGGATTCATTCCTGTTTTTTTAGTTTATCAGAAAATGCCTTTTTGAACTTGTCAAGTTTAGGGCGGATCACAAATGCACAATACGGTTCGTTCCCGTTACGTTCAAAATATTCCTGGTGATAGTTTTCGGCAGGATAAAAGGTTGTGGCAGGGCTGATTTCGGTGACAATGTCGGAAGGGAATACTTTTTTTCCGTTGAGGTGATCTTTGAATTCTTCGGAGATTCGTTTTTGTTCTTTGCTGTGGTAAAAAATTACCGATCGGTATTGTGTTCCCACGTCGTTGCCCTGCCGGTTAAGAGTTGTTGGATCATGACTTGCCCAAAATGCTTCCAGTAATTCCTCAAATGAAATAATGTCAGGATGGTAAACTACCTGGATAACTTCGGCGTGGCCGGTTGTTCCGGTACAAACTTCCTTATAGGTTGGGTTGGTTGTTTCACCTCCCATATATCCTGAAATGGCGCTTTCAACACCATTTAACGATTGAAAAATGGCTTCGGTACACCAAAAACAACCACTTCCAAAAGTAGCCGTTTCAGTGTTTATTGATCCTTTCATAGATGTTTGCAAATTTAAGGTTAAATCATTCGAACTGGTTAATCCGGTACATCCCGTGGTCACGGTCCCGGCAACGAATATCAGAAGCAGGATAGTTCTTTTCATGTTTACAGGCAATATTTGACACAACAATTTTGTACTGTCAGAGTTTAGGGCAATTATTGCTTCACCAGATAAAGCATTTGACAGGTGGATTCAGGGTATATTGTACAATTAAGCTGTTAATAACCAAGATGTCATTTTTTTTTACTATATTATCGGTAGAATCAATTCAATTACTTAAACCATAAAATTAATAAACCATGATGAACAACTTATTAGACTTAGTAAAAGAAAAAGCCAGCGAAGCCGTATCCACCTTAAAAGATGTACCAGCGGGAAAACAGGAAAGTATTGTAAAGCAAACGGTATCCAGTGTCGAGGATGGAATGAAAGCTTATTTGGGAACCGGTAACATCAGTGACTTTACCAGTCTTATGGGAGGAAAAAACAGAATTGAAGGAAACCCGGTTACAGATATGCTTAATAAAAAGCTAACATCCGATCTGGGTTCCAAAATTGGGCTTGACTCCAATCAGTCGGGATCAATTGCTGCTGCAATAATTCCCGCGGTACTTAAAGGAATTGTGCAGAAGTTTGGTTCCGGTAATGACGGGGAGATGGATATTAACAAAGTCATTGGTGAATTAACCGGGGGTAAAGTGGCCGGAATAAATGTTGGAGAACAAAGCATTGGAAATATGACTGAAACCTTAAAAGACAAGGCAGGTGATAAGTTATCGGATTTAGTGGGCGGACTTTTTGGTAAAAAATAAAACGCAACTACATTATATAAAAAAAGGCCGGGAAAACCAACCCGGCCTTTGTAGTATTAAACCAGATTATCAGAATTTATACGACAACCCGATTCCCAGTACTTCTTTGAACTGGGTCCTTGGTCCCGATTCATCAATAATACCATCATTATCGTTATCAATGGTAAGGATGGTATTGTCATCATATATTAATTGAGTAGATAAAGTGGCTGTAATGAATTTATTTACCTTCATGGCAAGCAGCACCTCCCAGTTAACATCGATGTTTTGCGGATCTTCGAGATAATTGGTGAACAACTCCAACTTGGTCGTTAGATTTATATTTTCAAGTATCTCTTTCTTATAAACCGCCTTCAGCATTGCTCCAAATTCATAACGCATGGTTTCACCATCCTTGATTTTGTTTGCGCCGGCATCAAATTCAGCCTTATCAACACCAAATGCTCCGGCATCGGCAAGGTCCTGGTCATTTACAATAATCAATCTTCCCGTTAAGGGAGATAAAAGCATAGTGAAGTTATCATTAGGCTTATAATCCATACCCAGTGCGATAGTAATGTAGGCTGGTGCCAGGAAATTCGAAATTTTAACCGAATCATTAGGATAGTTATATCCTGCCGTGAACTGGCTCTTAAAACCAAGCAGTGCGGTATAATACCAGTGTTTGAAGGCAAATCGTCCGTATTTGGTGGCAATGTCCAGTTTATCTTCACTTTTAATCGGATCATCACTTCCATTCTGCGTTAGCCCATAACCCAAATCAATAGAGTTATCCCAGGTATTTTTTCCGTCATTAAAATTTGCAAAGTAATTGAACAGAGCTACACCTGAAATGGAATTTTGTCCGCCCGCAGCCCAGTTACTCAGGCTGACCTGGTTAAAATTCAGGCCAACAATACCGCCCCGCTTCCAGCTGGTGTCAACAGCGGCATCTTGTGCACAGAGTACTATTGGTACAATTAAAGCAATAATGGTCGTTAAATATTTCTTCATATAGTAAATTGATTTAAATGATACATAATTTAAATCCGGGGAAAACCGAAGGTAATCTCCGGATTTGTGGATTGTTATTATTTCTTAAGCAAATCCCTGATCTCAGAGAGAAGCTTCTCCTCATTGGATGGTCCGGGAGGTGCCGGAGCGGGTTCAGCTTTTTTCATGCTGTTAATCCCTTTAATAACCATAAATACAGCAAAAGCTACAATGATAAAATCAACCAGGCTTGTAATAAATACACCATATTTGATTGATACCTCAGCGATAGCCGGAATTACCGTACCATCAGCGGCAACACTTTCAGCAACACCATCCTTTAATACATAGGTTTGTTCACTGAAGTCAATTCCCCCGGTTAACATCCCGATTAGGGGCATAACCATGCCATCGACAAAGGCGGATACTATTTTTCCAAATGCAGCACCCATTACGAACGCTACCGCAACATCTACCAGATTACCGCGCATAGCGAAATCCTTAAACTCTTTAATGAAAGCCATAAGTTTTTAGTTTTTAGTGGTTTGAATTATAGAAAATATTAACGGGTCCAAATGTACAAGTTATATATAAGTTAATTCTTGACATTTATCAAATTATGATAAGTCGGGCAATAACAATCGCAATACTACAATTGTTTTGAGTCGCTTTTAAATTGCATCCGGTATAACAGATGATAATGTTTGTTCAATGCCATCAACTCATCGTGTGTACCATTTTCAACTATTTTGCCATGTTCCATTACTATTATCCGTGACGCATGCTGAATGGTGGCCAGCCGGTGAGCGATAACAATGGAGGTACGGTTTTTAGTTAAGACCCGGGTTGCTTCAATGATGAGTTCCTCACTTTCCGAATCGATGGATGAGGTAGCCTCATCAAGGATCAGAATGGTTGGATTGTATACAAATGCCCTGATGAATGAGATTAGCTGACGCTGACCCAGCGACAGCATGGAGCCCCGCTCCCCTGCCCTGTAATCATAGGATCCGGGTAATTTTTCAATAAAATCCGTTACGCCAATAGCACGCGCCCCTGCCTCAACCTGGCTACGGGTAATGGATTTATTACCTAAGGTGATATTGTTATGTATGGAGTCGGAAAACAGAAATACATCCTGCAAAACGACCGCTATACGTTCGCGGAGTGAGGTCGTATCGTAATTACGGATGCTGATCCCATCAATAAGGATATCACCCCGGGTGACCTCATAAAACCGGTTGATCAGATTTATAATAGTTGACTTCCCCGATCCTGTAGAACCCACAATAGCGAGTGTTTCACCTGATGCAACCCGGAAGCTGACATCTTTTAACACCCAGTCTTCTTCGTTATAAGCGAACCAGACATTCCTGAACTCAATAGTTCCATTTATCGTTTCAGCCGACTGTACACCGGTTTTGACATCGCCGTAAGGCTGATCAAGAACCTGAAAAATTCGCTCCGAACTTACCATTCCCATCTGAAGCGTATTAAATTTATCGGCCAACTCCCTGATGGGCCTGAACAAAAGATTGATGTACATGATGAACGCCACAACCATTCCAAAACTGGCTTCTCCCAGGATAACATCACCTGCTCCCCACCAAACAATCAAACCGATAGAGATAGCCGATAGAATTTCAACCACCGGAAAGAAAATGCTGTAATACCAAACCGACCTGATATTGGCATCACGATGTAATTGATTTATCACTTTAAACTTTACAAATTCCTTTTCCTCCCGGTTAAACATCTGTACAATCCTTATTCCCGAAAGGTGTTCCTGTACAAATACATTTAGCGATGCAACATGGGTACGAACCTCATTAAAGGCCGACTTAATACTGTTCTTGAATATATTGGTAGCTATCATTAAAAACGGAATGGTTGCCAGCCCGATTAGTGTGAGTTGCCAATCCATATAAATCATGTAACCTACAATAACCACTAATTGTAATATATCACCAATGATAACTATCACCCCATCGGAGAATACATCGGCAATGGTTTCCATATCCGAAATTGTACGGGTCACTGGTGTACCAACGGCGGTTTTGTCGTACCAGGCAATTTTGAATCTGATAATATGTCCGAACAGCTTCACCCGTAAGTCGCGTATCACAAATTGTCCGAGCAAGTTAGACTGATAATTTTGAAAAAACTGAATAACCGACTGTATAATAAGAATCAATATCATGATCAGCGTTATGCGAATCAACCCTTCAACATCACTGTTCGAAATATAATTATCCAGTGCCACCTGGGTAAGCCAGGGTCTTAAGGGTCCCAATATGGCAAGCAGCAGGGTAAATAAAACGGTGGTATAAAAAATACGACGGTAGGGTTTTGTAAATCCAAACACCCTCGACAACAGATGAAAATCAAAAGCCTTGCCCGAAACACCATTCATAACGAATCTTAATGAGGGAATTTTACCAATATCCTGTTTTCAATGTACGCGTACCGAACCTGATGCAGGAACAGTCCGTTCGCGGGAACCGATGGGCCGGCCTCAGCCCTGCTTTTGCTGTTGATGATATCCATGATACATGAAGGGTCCGCTTTCCCCTGACCAGCATCCAATAACGAGCCCACAATGGCACGAACCATTCCGCGAAGAAAGCGGTCGGCCGTAATTGTAAATACCAGCAACTCATTTTCGGTGGTCCAAAGCGCTTCGCTTATCGTACAAACATAGCTATTCACCTGCGTGTTTGATTTGCTGAATGCACTGAAATCTTTTTTGCCGGTTAAGAAAGCACATCCCTCATTAAGTGAATCTATTTGTAATGGGTGGTGCACTAACAGGGTGTACTCTTTCAGGAAAGGATTTTTATTTGCGGATATATAATACTTGTACGTTCTCGATTCTGCATCAAACCGGGCATGTGCCGAATCGTGAACAGGCAGAAGTGAGTACACACTTATATCGGATGGTAAAATTGCATTCAACTGGTACAGAAACTGTTTGGCATTTAAGATGGGCTCCAATACATCAAAATGAAGATAAAACATCGAAGCATGTACACCTGCATCAGTTCGGCCGCAACCGGTGGTTTCAACCGTCGATTTTATTAAAACTGAAATCGCCTTATTAATCAGTTGCTGCACCGTTACAGCATTTTCCTGAATCTGCCACCCGGCATAATGCGTACCTTTAAACGATAATCCGAGAAAATAACGTTGATAAGAAGCCATACGGTAAAATGCAAATGTAACAAGTAATAAAGAACCTTGAATTTCATCCGGAATGCAATTAATGAATCACTTTAACAAAACCTTGCAAATAATTGAAATATAATATTTACAGTAATATTTAAACTTGGGGTTAGTTGTTCAGTCCGCAATAAAATCTTCATAATATTTTCATTGATAAAAAACTAATATTGCACCCGTTTTAAAAATTCAAAAAAAATATGACCGATATCCGGGAAATTAATGAGCGCATACAACAGGAAAGCTCCTTTGTAGAATTACTTAATCTTGAAATTGGAAAAGCCATAGTGGGCCAGCGGTACATGCTTGAGCGTTTACTGATCGGGCTCCTTTCAAACGGACACCTGCTTTTGGAAGGTGTTCCCGGTCTTGCTAAAACACTGGCCATAAAATCGCTGGCTGCTGCCATTCACGCCCGGTTCAGCCGCATTCAGTTCACTCCCGATCTGCTGCCTGCCGATTTAGTGGGTACTATGATATACAATCAGAAAAAGGAGGAATTTACTGTCCGCAAGGGCCCGTTGTTTTCCAACTTTATTTTAGCCGATGAAATCAACCGGGCACCTGCCAAGGTCCAAAGTGCCCTTCTTGAAGCCATGCAGGAACGGCAGGTAACCATCGGAGAAGATACATTTCATCTGGAAGAACCATTTTTAGTGCTGGCAACTCAGAATCCCATTGAACAGGAAGGCACCTATCCCCTGCCTGAGGCGCAACTCGACCGTTTTATGCTGAAAATAGTCATCGACTACCCAAATAAGGAAGAGGAGCGACAAATAATCAGGCAAAATCTGAGTCCCGATCCCATAAAGATTAATGCAGTTGTTGGCAGCAATGAAATCCTGAAAGCCCGAAAAGTGGTCAGGGAAGTGTATATGGATGAGAAGATTGAAAAATACATACTCGATATTGTATTTGCCACCCGCTTCCCTTCTGAAAATAACTTATCCAAATTGCAGCAAATGATCAGTTATGGCGCCTCACCCCGTGCCAGCATTAATCTGGCCCTGGCATCGAAAGCCTACGCGTTTATCAAGCGCCGTGGTTATGTGATACCCGAGGATATCAGGGCCGTTTGTCATGATATCCTGCGTCACCGGATAGGACTTACGTATGAGGCCGAAGCCGAGAATATTACCACCGATGATATTATTAATGAAGTATTGAATGCCGTAGAGGTACCATGATGGATTTTTCCAACCCGTACTGCCCGGGATACATGATACCGGTTACAGTTGTGTTTCATCAGAACAGTAATTTTTAATAAAAAGTAAATCAGGGTGGAAACTACTGAGCTCTTAAAGAAGGTCCGTAAAATTGAGATTAAAACCCGGGGATTATCCAACCAGATATTCTCCGGTGAATATCATAGCGCATTT
>CAZPKJ010000153.1:0-7155 GCA_964587075.1 uncultured Flavobacteriaceae bacterium
TCGATGGCATGTTTACCGGCAGCCTGACTTCCATTTACAGGAACCATAATTTCTTGTCCAATCAAATTGGTAATGCTCACTTTTACCTGTCCTTCGGCAGGGATAAAGTATTCAATTACCGTTGATGTATTAAATGGATTCGGATAGTTCTGGCCAAGTGACAATCCGGTTGTCGCCGGCTCAATGATTCCTACCGTACATGGTCCGGGGATTTCTTCAAAGCAGAAGTCGTCAATGGCCCATCCTTCGCCACTGGTAGAGTTATCGGAAGCAAAGCGTAACCGGAAGATTACCGGACCGCTGTTGAAGAAGTTTACTTCATGTTCCGCTAAAGTCCAGGCCGACTGGGTACCTGACCATCCGGGCAAACCGGGCGAACCACCTAACGCGGTAATGAAAGGTGAGTTAAACCAGGGTTGCGGTGTAGAGGAAGCGAATCCAAGATGTTGCCAGCTCATGGCATTATCGGTAGAATATTCCACAGTACCACCATCGGCCCAGAGCTCGGTATCGTATTTATGCCAGAAACTGAGTTTATAACACTTGGTATTATCAACACTGAACACAGGCGTAAACAATCCGCTGGTATCGCGGTGAGGATAATTGGCCGTTAAGTTAGTCATCCACGCATTCTGGCCGCTGTTGGCACCATTAATAATAGTTTGAGCAGGGGTACCTATCTGCCAGCTGTTGGTGGTAATGTTATAGGTGTTGGCGTTTACCGAAACCCACTGTGGACCCGATTCGAAATCGGTACAATATGGATTGCCGGTGGTAACGGTTACACTGTCGAATACCGAAATGGTTACACAGGTTGTATCATCAAACGGATTCTGATCAATACCGTTATTCGGTTCAGAGGTAATAACACATACTTCATGAACACCGGGAGTGGCTATCCACAACTGGCTGAAGGTATGCAGCTGACTCTGCTGAGATGGAAGAACAGGGTTATACGTGATCGGGTCTGTAACTATAGCATTGCCATTGATGGTTAATGTTGCATTTACCGAACTCAATGGAGTTGTTCCAGGATTCGAGATAGGAGAGGTGAATTGAATCACCTGACCCGGGAATATGAAACTGTTATTGATCGCGTTCGTGTTAACAGCAATAGGAGAAGCTGTAAGCGGAACTGGGACACGAAGTTCAAAATCATCAATAGAGAACCCATCCTGAATTACGGAAGGATCGGAGGTGAAGATGAAACGAAACTGAACCAGTCCTGCGTTATCAAGGAATCCAAGGCAGTTGGCCTCCACTTTCACCCAGCCGCCGGTAGCGCCCATCCAGGCAGGCATTCCTGAAGAGTTGATGTTAGGTGTACTGTTGTACCAGTTCACCCAGCATGGGGCCGAAAGATTGGCTGCACCCAGTAATGTCCATGGTCCTCCGTTAATTGAATATTCCAAACGGGTACCATCCCATCCCGATTCACACAGGTTATTTCTCCAGAATGAAATTTTCGGATCAACCGCATTGGTCAAATCAAAAATAGGCGTAAAGAGTGCGCAGCTTGCATTGTTTGTGTATGCGGTTGTAAGGTTTACATCCCATGCGTTTGGAGGTGTATGAGCACTGTTGGTAGAACCAAACTGAGGGGTTCCAAGTTGCCAGATGGTATTTGCCGCACCCGTCACCGTTGTGCTCCAGCCTACATTGGCGCCATCAAAATTGTCGAAGTATGGTGAAGTATAATTTACAGCAATTACCGGTACACCTACCGATGTGATGCATGTTGTATCATTGGAGTTGTCGGCATCGCCGGGCAGTTCGGTCCAGGCGCAGAAATCGTACTGGCCTGAAGGAACAACAAATCCTGGCATGGCCAGCGTGGCAACACCATTAGGTGCAAGGTTACCGTTGTACGTTGCCGTTACCGGGGCGCCCCCATTGATAGAGTATGCAACCGGAATGGTGGTTTTGGCAAGTGAACCAAAATTCCTGATCTGTACAGTAACGTTTGAAGTATTTCCGGCAGGGCTGTTTGGGCCGGGCTCAATGATTGCAGTAACACCTACATCATCAGGGCCAGGCTGCTTAACACAAAGGTCATCAATACTTACACCATCGTTTGGTGTACCGTTAAATCCACTCACAAACTCGAAACGGAACTGAATGAATGTTGCAGAAGATGCATTGATTACATTTTGCAGATAGTAACGCGACTCTTTCCATCCATTGGTAGATCCGTCCCAACCAGGTAATCCGAAATTGAGTGAATTGTTATTGTACCAGTTGTAACCGTCAGGGTCGTTAACAATACCCATCAGAACCCAGTTACCTGATCCGTTGGCATTGTAAGAAATCCGCATTCCATCGTTTGGCGCCGTATTCTGGTTCCTGAAGAAACTCAGGTAAGGGTTTACCGCACCGGCCAAATCATAAATGGGAGTGATAAGTGTTGCATTGCCATTGGTACCATAGTTTATACCCAGGTTGATATCCCAGGCGTTGGTTCCTGAATTGGCGCTATTGGTTGCACCATAAGCAGGCGTACCAAGTTGCCACTGAGCTGCAACAGCATTAGTGGTAGTGGTTTGGAAACCATTGTTACCGCCTTCAAAGTCGTCGCATGAAGTCAGAGTTAATACCGGTATACCCAACGAAGTTACACAGGTAGTGTCGTTAAAGTTGTTGGCATCGCCCGGAAGCTCTGTCCAGGCACAAATGGTATATGTTCCGGTAGGAACAGTAAAGCACGGCATGGTGAAATCGAACGTTTGGCCCGGTGCAAGGCTGCCTGTCCAGGTGGCCGTTACCGGAGGGCCGCCATTAACCGAGTAAGAAACCGGGAACGTGGTTTGTGTATTCAAACCATGGTTTTTCAGTTGTACTATTACATCCAGACAATTTCCGGCAGGTCCGGTGGGTCCGGGCTGAAGGATTGCTTTGGCTCCGACATCATCAGGCTCGGGAAGGAAAATACAGAAATCATCAATTGAGAATCCATCCGTTATTACCGACGCATCCGAAGTAAATACAAAACGGAACCAGATTTGAGGCTGGTTGTTAAATTGTGTATCAAGAATAATCGACGATTTTATCCAGCCGTTTGAGTTGCCGGTCCAGGCCGGGAGGTTACTGGAGTTTAACACATCATCATTATACCAGTTTTCGCAATCGATACAGGCAGGGCCCTGAAGTGTTCCAAGTACGGTCCAGATACCTGAAAGGGTATCAGTGGTCCATTCAAGCCTTACCCCGTCCCAGCCCTGCTCGGCGTTCCGGTTTTGCCAGAATTCGAGAGTGGCACCGGCACCGGTAAGGAAGCTGAACTGTGGCGACTGCAAATAGGCAAGCGCATTATTCGTGTATGCCGAATTTAAATTAATATCCCAGGAATTTGGTGGAGTATGGGCACTGTTGGTAGCTCCGAAGTTAGGTGTTCCAAGCTCCCATGATGTTCCAATAGAGCCCACTGCGGTAGTCCACAGATTCTGCCCGGTATCGAAATTATCACAAAACGGGAAGGAGATCCCCTCTTCCGCAACAAAACAGATCACATCATTCGAAGTGGGCCCGGGCCAGTAATTAGGGTTCATACAGAAAGAACCATCAATCGCTTCAATGTAATAGCAAACGGTATCTAACGCGTTTACAGCAGGTATTTGTCCGGTGTAAAATGAATCTACGGTATTGGTCAGTGGCAGCATGGTAGGTGCCCCGCCATTGACCGTGTAATATACATTCACGTTATTGATACCTGAAAGGTCGGTTGCAGTAACATTGATGTTGTATGGGCCGAGATTGTAAACGGTTGCAGGGTAGAACGGCGCAGTTTGATAAACAGTAGGAGGGATAAGTTCACAAAAAGAAGCTACTACTTCAATATCATCTACAAACCAGCCATTCCGCATGTTGCCGCCGTTGTTGTTTCCGTCGGCGACTTTAAACCGAAGTTTAACATCGGGATTACCACCGGCTACCAGTGAAATGTCAAATACCTCGGTCTGCCACCAGGAGTTGTCAGGTACGCTTGCAATACCGGGTGCCCAGTTACCATAACTGGCTTCCTGAAATTTGCTTCCCTGTGTGCGGAATAACCCGCTTCCCATATAGTTGCAGTTATTGAGTCCCCCCGGATTACCATCGGTATCAATCAGCTGATCCCACGAAAATCCGCCATCAAGCGAATATTCAATAGTTCCGCCATCGAAAAATTCTACCTTACAGATAGACTTAAACGAAAGGGTAACAAAAAACTGAAACGAGCAGTTAAACGATGCCGTTTCGAGGTACGACACATCTCCGGGACTGGCAATGGTGGCAGAGTCGCTGTTGACACCGCTTACCTGAAGCCTGTTGTTGATGAACCACCCGGGCGAACCGCTGGATGTTACGTTACCGGGAGGGTTTTCGAAATCCTCGGTGAAAACTACGGTCTGCGCTTGCGCGGCAATGGAAATGGTTGTGATTAAGAGTGTAAAGATGAACTTCCTCATTTGATTGGGTTTATTTTGGTTAGAGGTTTATTTCAATGAATTATTTGGTTAATCGATGTAATAGAATGGGCATCAAAGTTATGAAATTTAGGGTAATTGCACCCGCAAATAATTATCAACAAATGAGTTTATTTTTAATCATTTGCGCTCCATGACACGGTATGGTATTACGGGTACAGGGACCTTTGGTGAATTCCTTATCGTTCCAGATTTTCGGTTGTGATCGTTTTTTTCTTGTATGCCTTGGATTTACAGTTGTTTATGCGTTAATATGATATGTGTCCGGTTATATTTTCTTTATGTTTTGTTTCAATTGCCTCGCTTTCGCGGATAAAATATCCTTTACCGGTTAATCACCATTTTTCGAACATAATTTCTGTCCTCAAATTCGAGCGTATAATAATATACCCCGGATTGAAACTGGTCGAGAGCCATCTGAACACGGTAACTGCCTTGCGCCATGTGCTGATTTACCGGCTGGGTAACTTTGCGGCCGGTAATGTCATAAACCGATATACTAACCGGTCCTGCAGCTGGCAGGTAATATTCAATTGTTGTGTGGCCCTGGGCCGGGTTCGGGTAATTTTGACCCAGAAATACCTGGCTTGTTGCAGACTCGGGAACCCCAACAGTACAGGGACCGGGAATCTCTTCAAAACAGAAATCGTCAATGGCCCATCCCTCAAAGTTGACGGTGTTGTCGGAGCCAAACCGGAACCGGAACATGACGTTACCGGGATTCCAGAAAATAACATCCTGTTCGGCATACTGCCATGGGGCGGCCAGTCCCGAGAATCCCGGAACACCGGGCGAACCACCCAAACCCGTTACAAAAGGTGCATTATACCAATTTGGGTTATTGAATGACTGAAATCCCAGGTGCCCCCACGTTTGCGCGAAGTCGGTCGAATATTCTACGATGCCACCATCCACCCAGGGGTCAGTGTCGTAAGTGTGCCAGAAACTAAGCCGGTAGCACTTGGTATTGTCAACGGTAAACACCGGCGTAAATAATCCGGAGGTGTCCCTGCTCGGATAATTGGAATCAAGGTCGGTCATCCAAACTTTGGTGCCGCTGTGTGCTGTGCTGATAAAAGACTGCGCAGGTGTACCCAGCTGCCATGAGTTTCCCGAAGCATTATAGGTTACGGCGTTTACCGAAACCCACTGGGGACCTGTTTCGAAATCAGTACAATAAGGGTTGCCCGATGTAACCGTAACGGTATCGAATACCGAAATAGTGATGCATGTAGTATCGTCGAATGGATTAAGGTCAACACCATTGTTCGGATTGGAAGTTATGGCGCATACCTGGTAAACGCCGGGAGTTGCGTTCCACAACTGGCTGAACGAATGCAGCAGGTTTTGTTGTGAAGGTAAGGCAGGGTTGTATAATACCGTGTCGGTTACAAATGGAACACCGTTAAGAGTAAGTGTTACCTGAACCGACGTCAGAGGCGTAGTTCCCGGATTGCTGATTGGTGATGAAAACTGAACCGGCTGTCCGGGAAATATAAAGTTATTGTTGATAGTATTTGTATTGACTGTAACCGGCGACGCTGATAACGGTATGGGTATATGAATTCTGAAATCGTCAACCGAAAAACCATCCTGTGTCACGGAACCATCCGAAGTAAATACAAACCGGAACCTTACGGTTGAAGCATTATTTAGGAAACTCAGGCATTTGGCTTCCGACTTCTGCCAGCCTCCCGATGCACCCATCCACGCGGGCATACCCGATGAGTTGATATTCGGGTTGCTGTTATACCAGCTTACCCAGCAGGGTATAGTTTGATTGGCTGCACCCAGCAGGGTCCATGGCCCCCCATTGAGCGAATACTCAAGCCGTGTACCGTCCCAGGATGATTCCACGGTATGGTTCCTCCAGAACGACACCTCGGCATCGACGGCGTTACTGAAATCAAAAAATGGTGAAACCAGCTCACAGCTGGCATTGTTACCGTACGGAGATGAAAGATTCACATCCCAGCATTGTGGTGGCGAATAACTGGTGCTTGTTGTGCCAAATGACGGGGCTCCCAGTTGCCATATAGTAGCTCCCGCCGACGGGTTGGCGGTCCAGCCGACATTCGGACCGTTAAAATCGTCGAAATACTGCTGCGAGAAACTAACCGGGATGGTTGGTACCCCGGTGCCTGTACTGCAAATAGTATCGTTGTTGTTGTTGGTGTCACCGGTCAACTGCGTATAGGCGCATATGTTATAGGTGCCGGTTGGTACAAGCACACAAGGAAGGGTAAGGGTTCCCGTTGCGCCGGGTGCAAGTGTTCCTGTGTAAATGGCTGTTGCGGTAAGCCCGCCCGGATTGAAAACATACGTTACCGGGAAATTACTTTGGTTATTGATACCGAAATTTTTTATCTGTACGATTACATCCACACAACTGCCGGCTGTACTGGCAACGCCGGGTTGTGTAATGGCGGTCACCCCAACGTCATCGGGCTGTGGCAGTGTGATGCAAAAGTTGTCGATCGACATGCCATCATCAGTCACCGAACCATCCGAGGTAAACACAAACCGGAACCACACCGAAGGCTGGTTGTTGAACTGCGCGTCTAATTCAATTTCCGATTTTACCCAACCGTTTGAATTGCCTGTCCATCCGGGCAAACCGCTCGAATTTAAAGCGGCTGCGTTGTACCAGTTTACACAAGTGGCACAACCTACCGAGCCAAGCACGGTCCAC
>CAZPKJ010000154.1:0-7109 GCA_964587075.1 uncultured Flavobacteriaceae bacterium
CGCATCATTCTTCATCATGCTCTCAAATGCTTTTATGTGCATATAAACCTGACCTTTGTCATCGCAAGCTCCGCGGGCATAAATTTTATCGTTTTTAATTACCGGTTCAAAAGGGGGTGAATCCCACAGCTCCAGAGGGTCGGGCGGCTGAACGTCATAATGCCCATATACCAATACGGTTGGTAAGCCTGCGTTGATAATTTTTTCACCATAAACTATCGGATGCCCTTTGGTGGAACAAACTTCAACAGTTGATGCACCGGCTTTGACCAGCGAATCTTTAACAAACGCTGCAGCTACCGCAACTTCGGATTTGTATTTGGAATCGGCACTTACCGAAGGTATTTTTAAAAAATCCAGCAGCTCATTTACAAACCTGTCCTTGTTTGTAGCGATGAAATCATGTACTTTTTTCATAGTTTCAAATCATTTTATTCTAAAGTGAAGCCGTGAGTGCCTCTTTGTTGATTTTCTTTACAAGTCCCTGCAGAACTTTTCCGGGGCCAATTTCGGTGAATGACAGAGCACCATCGGCAATCATTCGCTGCACCGACTGAGTCCAGCGCACCGGTGAAGTCAGCTGATCAATCAGGTTTTGCCGTATTTTATCCGGCTGGCTATAAGGCAATGCATCCACGTTTTGATAAACAGGGCACACCGGTAAATTAAAATTGGTATCGCCAATGGCCTTTGATAGTTTCTGTTTAGCGGGTTCCATCAATGGGGAATGGAATGCGCCTCCTACATTTAGCATCAATGCCCTTCGGGCACCGGCTTCGGTTAATTTGGTACAGGCAATTTGTACACCTTCAATACTGCCTGAAATTACAATTTGACCCGGACAATTATAATTTGCCGGAACAACAACTTCGGATATGGAGGCACAAATTTCCTCAACCCGCTCATCCTCCAGGCCTAAAATGGCAGCCATAGCTGAGGGTTGCAATTCACATGCTTCCTGCATGGCATTGGCCCTTGCCAGAACCAGGCGGAGGGCATCTTCAAAAGCCAGTGTTTCATTGGCAACAAGGGCCGAAAATTCGCCGAGCGAATGACCCGCTACCATGTCGGGCTTGCCGCCGGAAGCATTACTTAACGCGGCAACCACCGAATGTAAAAAAATGGCCGGCTGTGTTACATTGGTTTGCCTGAGTTCTTCTTCGGTGCCGTTAAACATGATGTCGGTTAAACGAAATCCGAGAATATCGTTTGCCGACTCCATCATCTCCCTGGCAAAGGGTGAATTTTCATACAAATCCTTGCCCATACCCGGAAACTGCGATCCTTGTCCGGGAAAAATAAATGCTTTCATAATATGTGGTTTAGTATTAAAAATAAAAAGCCGAAGTTAAAGTAAAATCAGGAATATTTTCTTCCAATGAGGCTTATAAATTCGCTCCTGGTTCGGTCGTTTTCAAATTCACCGGTAAATGCCGATGTGGTTGTAAGAGAATTCTGCTTTTGTATACCACGCATCTGCATGCACAGGTGATGGGCTTCTATAACAACGGCAACACCCAACGGATTCAGCGTTGAGTGGATACAATCACGGATCTGTGTGGTCAGGCGTTCCTGAACCTGCAACCTGCGTGCGAATGCGTCAACAACCCTGGGTATCTTGCTTAGGCCAACGATATATTCATTTGGAATATAGGCAACATGAGCTTTACCGAAAAAAGGAAGCATATGATGTTCGCACAACGAATAAATTTCAATATCCTTGACAATTACCATCTGTCGGTAATCTTCGCGGAATTTTGCCGACAATAAAATTTCATCCGGGTTCAAATCATATCCGTGCGTAAGGAACTGCATTGCCTTGGCAACACGCTCAGGTGTCTTCTTCAACCCCTCTCTTTGCGGGTCCTCGCCAATATCTAAAATTATATTGTGATAAGTTTTTGATAACGACTTTATCTTTTTGCTGTTGAACTTATCAATTTTAACATAACCATCAAGGTTATTTTCTTCAAACATGTTATTTGCCATAATCGTTATTGTTAGTACCGTAATAAGCTACCGAATTATTTTCTGTTTCATAAAGTCTGATACAATGCAGTTCGCAACCGGCAGCTTTTATATCCATTTCAATCTCCTCCCATATAGCAATGGCCAATACCTCGGTAGAGGGAATTTTACCATGCATGAAGTCAACATCCAGGTTCAGATTTTTATGGTCCATCTTATCAATGACCCGAAACTTCAATATTTCACTCAGGATCTTCAAATCCATCACAAAGCCCGTTTCAGGATTTAGTGACCCTTTGACGGTAACATACAACTCGTAATTGTGACCATGCCAGTTTGGGTTCGAACACTTTCCGAACACTTCGAGATTTTGCTCATCACTCCAACCTTCGCGGTATAATTTATGAGCGGCACTGAATCTTTCCCTGCGTGTAACAAAAATCATATTGAATAAGTTATTTAAATTTGAAGGCCGCCATTACAGCCGGGTTGTGGAGGCAAAATTAGGAAATTGACAGTAGCCGGACACGACCATGAATTTTCCCCTGAATTTATTATTATATGGCTGATATTCTAATAGTTGCAGCCACTTCTTCGGAATGTGGGTTTTTACTTCCCAGGGCAAAACAGTTCACCGAAGGCAGGTTATACCAGGTTTTGAAAAACAGCAGTAACCATGTGGAGATGCTGATAACAGGCATTGGCATTGCTGCCACAACCTATCATCTTACCAAAGCGCTGCAACGTAATAAATACGACCTGGTCATTAATACCGGTATTTGTGGTTCAGCTTACGATCACCTGCAACCGGTGCATGTTGTGAGGGTTAAAAGTGATTATTTCGGTGATTCTGGTGTTGGCGTTGGCAAACAATTCAACGATTTGTTTGATCTGGGTTTGATGAATAGTAAAAAATTTCCTTTCAGGAACAAGAAACTGACGCCTGTTTATCAAACGAAATTGAAATCGTTACGCGGGATTCCTGAAGTAAATGCTGTAACCTTTAACAAGATTACAGGAACTGCGGGTGAACGCAAAAAGTTGGTTGAACGGTTTGGCTCTTTTGTTGAATCACTCGAAGGGGCGGCATTCTTTTATGTTTGTATGTTGGAAAAAACCAAATGTATCCAGTTGCGTGCTGTTTCGAATATGGTGGGTGAACGCAACAAAAAAAAGTGGAAAATAAATCAGGCTGTCGATGCACTTGAAGGTGTTACCGGTTTGCTGCTGATGGAACTTGAAACCGGTTTACAGCTAAAAAGGCCCTGATCAAAAAGATTTATGTGATGAAAGAAAAAATTAATGTTCCAAAACCACCTCCTGCGTTGCAAAAACTGCTCGAAAAGGGTGAAGGGGAATGCCTTGATTATAAACAAGAGGTGAGCAGTGAACATAAGATAGCCAAAACCATGGTTTCATTTGCCAATCATAAGGGCGGTAAATTGCTGGTGGGAGTTACCGATTCGGGAACAGTAAACGGAATATCGGCAGAGGAAGAAAAGTTTATGCTCGAAAAAGCTTCGGGCTTTTTTTGTAAACCGGAAATTAATATTGAAATTAAAGAATGGAATGTTGGAAAGAAATCGGTTTTGGAAGTTACTATTCCAAAAGGAGAAACAAAACCTTACTTTGCACTAGGGGAAGATGGAAAGTGGTGGGCCTATATACGAGTTAAAGACCAGTCGTTGCTGGCAAGTAAAGTTGTATTGGATGTCCTGAAGCGCGAAAACAACAATCATCAAACCCTTATTCAATATACTTCAAAAGAACAGGCCCTTCTCACCTATCTGTCGGCAAATGAAAAAATTACCCTCGAAAAATTCTGCAGCCTGGTAAATATTTCGAGGAGGCGGGCAACCCAGATCCTGGTAAATCTGATCAGTGTCGGAGCCGTTAGGGCACATAATACCGAAGCCACCGAGTTTTATACACTCAGTTGATTGACTAAAGTCATACTTTTTTAAATTATTTTTCATTAACTTTGAAACAATCCGTTAAATAGTCCGATTTGTTTTTCCGGTCGAAAACGCCCTGATGAATGATACATAGTATTATGAACGAAGGAATAAACCGGATTTATTTACGCTTACAACTTTGAATATAAATAATTTTTAACCCTTTAAAATAAATTACCATGAGCAAAAATTCAAAAATCGTATTAGCCCTGCTGGCAGGAACTGCAGCCGGACTAGTGGTTGGGCTGCTCTTTGCACCCGACAAAGGAACCGAAAGTCGCAAGAAAATTGCTGACACCGCTAAAAAACTTGCCGATACTGTCATTGACAAGGCCGAAGAAACTATTGATAAAATGACCGCCACCATGAAGCGTAATTAATTCGCTTCGAATTCCGGTATTCATCAAATTAAACAAGCATGGAAAATATAAAATCCCCTGTCGAAACCCTGGTTGATGACGTCAAGGAGTATATTGGCATCAACGCCGAACTCTATAAACTTCAGGCAGCCGAAAAAAGTGCGCAGCTGGTGTCGTCGTTTGTCATCAACCTTACCATGATTGGCATTGTTTGCTTTATCTTGTTTTTTGCAGGAATCGCTCTTTCAATCCGGTTAGGAACCCTGTTTGGTGAACTCTACCTGGGTTTTTTAGCTGTAGCCGGCATTTTTGTGTTAACAGGCGTTGTCGTGTTGGCTACGAAAGAAATATGGCTTCGTACCAAAGTCATGGATAGTTTCATAACTTCTTTATTTTCCGAAAAAAAATGAGCCGGGAAATTAAATCATACACTGAACTGAAAGCGCACATCGGCAGGTTAACCATTGAGCGTGAACTCAAAGAATTGAAAATCCGCGAAAGCGTTCAGAAATTATCCGAACAGCTCAGGCCGGCCAATCTGATAAAAAGCGCTTTCAGTTCAGTTTCATCAGACAGCGAATTGCGTTCGGGCTTCGCCGTAAAAGGCATTGAAACCGCCTTAAGTTTTCTTCTTACAAACGTGGTGTTGCGTAAAGCCGGTCCATTTATGAAAACCATTGCAACCCTTGCCGGAACAACCATGTTATCACAAATCATAGGAGATGAGGGTGGCAAATACCTTGATAAAATCAAATCATTCATATCCCGGTTCCGTAAAAATGGCGACGGTTCCGACATGCATGAATTTGATGAGAAAAAAATATATCGTAACGAATAGTTTTCTGCAGTTATTTGATTACAGAAATATTTTTATTCAACACCTGTTTACTTCCTGTGACCTTTAATAAATATGAACCGCTTTTAATATTATGGAGGTTCATCATATCCGTTTGCTTTTCCGAATCCCTTATTTGAGTAATTATTACCCTCCCCGATATATCCATTAACTGGATTACATATTCATCTGTATGGTTTACATTCCAGCTGAAAATAATATAATCATTGGCCGGGTTCGGAAATATTTTTACTACCGGCTCCGAATAGGTCTCAGCCAGTGAAACGCAGGCATCAACAACAATTTTTTCAGCAGCCGTTAACACACATCCGTTACCGTTATCATAGGTATATGTAATTTCATGTGTGCCCACTCCTGCAAACGAAGGAGTAAATGTATTTCCGGTAATTCCGGCACCGCTAAACATTCCACCGGCAGGATTCCCTGTTAAAGTAACAGAACCGCTGTTTATGCAGGTAATGGCCGGAGCTCCGATAAAACTCACCGGAGGTGCCGGAATAAGGTTGAGGTACAACGTATCGGAATAGTTGAAACAAAATGAAGTATTCACCACCTGAACATGATAATTGCCGCTTTGTGTAGCCTGATAACTGTTCGACGATGCGCCTGCAATGGCTGTTCCGTTAAGGTACCACTGATAGATGAATCCCTGTCCGGGCGGTGTTGAAAAAGTATAACCTGAACCACAAGCCTGCACGGTATCCTGCGTGCCGATAAATGCAACCGGCGAACAACCGGCATTGGTTAATTTAAGAACACCGGTAGAAACTTTTCCAACATAAAGTTCACCATATCGGTCCTCACCCATAGTTGAAAATGAGGCTGTTTGAAAAGTGCCATAACTTTGATAAACATAATTTCCCGGCCCGTTGTAGTCGAGGCTCCTGATGATACCATCGCAATAGTCGGTAAAAAAATATTTGCCGAACCAGCTTGAATATTCAGCACCCCTGTAAACATATCCTCCGGTTACCGAACAAGCGGGCCCGTGTGCAATAACATAAGCAGGGGCATCATAAAAGTTTTGAGGCTGACACCCTGCGGTATTGTAAGCAGCATTGCCTTCGTAACAACGCCATCCGTAATTTTCGCCTCCCGTGCTCGAATACAACTGGTGATTGATCTCCTCCCAGAGATTCTGGCCTACATCAGCGATCCAAATATCCCCGTTCAGGCGATCGGCTGAAACACGCCAGGCATTCCGTAACCCCGATGCCCATATTTTAGGATTTGCCACTACCGATCCATAGTAGGGATTTGATCCCGGTATACTATAGCCTGAAGGAACATCAACATGAATACGCAACAATTTACCCAGATCTTCCATCAGGTTTTGAGAACGGTTTCCCGGGTCACCCGCTGAGCCACCATCGCCCAACGAAATATAAAGATACCCGTCTTTGCCAAAAAACATCGCACCTCCGTTATGATTACTGTAAGGTTGAGCAACGGTGAAAAGAATCTCTTCATTGAGTGAATCAGCAACATCAGGGTTACCGGCACTAACCTGGAATCGTGAAATAACCGAATTACCTGAATTGTTGGTATAATTCACATAAAAGCGACCGTCATTGGTATAATCGGGACTAAAAGCAAGTCCCAGAAGGCCCCTTTCGCCCCCATCCAGCACTCTTGCAGTGATGCTCAGAAATGGAGCCGGCAACAAATTACCCTGCAGGTCGGCAATACGGATTTTCCCGGCTTGTTCAACAATAAAAACACGGTCGTCACCACAATGTGTTATATCGGTAACAGCCGTTACATTATTAACAAAGGGCACCAGAGTCATTTGTGCATTGCCTGTTAATGACAGGCAAACGAGACAGGCAGCTGAAAAAACAATTGATAGTTTCATTGATGTATAAAGTTGGGATTTCAAATTTACCGAAATAAAATGAAAAAGCCCTCCCCGAAAGGAAGGCTTTAAATCTTAAACTCCGTTAGAACTATTTCACTTTGAGTGATAATTCA
>CAZPKJ010000155.1:0-7104 GCA_964587075.1 uncultured Flavobacteriaceae bacterium
GGTACTTTTATACTGCTGCTGATTGTATCGGCATTCCACCTTCACGGATATTCGCAGCAAAGTATAAACCTGCCGTTATTATCAAGGTGGGATGATGATAATATACCCCAGGCCTGGACGGGCGCTTACAGCGAGTGCTGGGGTTATCATGCTAACGGCCGCGAATATGCTTTTTTAGCAAGTACCCAGGGAACCTATTTCTTCGAAATTACCGACCCGCTCGACATCCGGCTCATTGCCTTTCACCCCGCACGCGATTTAACCACCCTGGTTGTAAACAAGGATTTCGCAATTTATAGCCATTACCTGTATGCGGTCAGTGATCAGGGTGATAATTCACTTCAGATTTTCGACCTGCAGTATTTGCCCCAAACAGTGGTTAAGGTTTATGATCAAACCAATATTTCAAAAAGATGTCATACAATTTTTGTAGAAGGTAACCGTATGTACATGTGCAGTAATACCCGGGGAAATCAACAGTTCTCCCAAATGGACATTGTATCACTCTCCAACCCTGTTAATCCGGTGTTGATTGGTGCATTACCATCGTTTGCTCCCAATGTTCATGAGGTATTTGTCCGGAACGACACGGCCTACTGCTCGGCCGGTAACAGCGGGTTATGGATTTACAATGTTACAAATCCAGCGCAGCCTGTCCCCCTTTCAGTTATTGACGAGTATCCCTTCAAAGGCTTTAATCACAGCTCCTGGATGACCAATGACGGAAAAACACTGGTATTTACCGACGAGAATCATGGCAGCCCTGTTAAGGTTATGGATATTTCCAGCATCCACGACCCCGAAGTATTTTCGCTGTTACAATCAAATTTACACATGGTTTCAGTTCCCTGGTCTACGGCAGGCAGCGTGGCCCATAATCCCTATATTGTAAATGATTATTTACTGTTATCATATTATCACGATGGTGTACAAATTTATTCCATCGCAAACCGGTCTGAACCATTCAGGGTAGCTTATTATGATACCTCTCCCGAATCAGTTAATTACACCGGCTACCAGGGCTGTTGGGGACTGTATCCTTTTCTGCCCTCGGGAAATATTATCGCTTCCGATATAAAAAATGGTTTATTTATTCTCGACGGAAAAAGAATCCTCAAATCGCAGCAACCCTATACCGGTCCAGCCAGTTTCCAGATAGGTCCAAACCCGGCTCAGGATCAGATAAATCTTTACTTTGAATTACCCGGAGACGAACTGATAACCGTCAGGGTTTTTGACCCGGCAGGCAAACTGGTACTGAGCCATCAGCAAACCTGTTCCGGTGGTAACGGATTTGCCCAACTTAATGTATCGGGCCTTTCAGCCGGAGTTTATCATACGCTCATTTATGCTTTTGACAATACCACCACTTTGAAGTTCGTAAAATTACCCTGAATTAAAGTTTTTTATTGAAAACCAAAGCTTTAAAATCAGGGCTTTTTGATTAATGATTTGGTGGTAAAACTAATATTATAGTAATTTGTCTTATTCACTTCTGCTGAATCATGTCGCCCGCTCTGTTAATATTATTTATAAGGAACTCCATTCCCGGGAAGGTAAAAACACGCCTGGCACAAACTATTGGTAACGATAAGGCCCTGGATGTTTACATCAGGATGTTGGAACATATCCGGATTGAAACCGGATTGCTGCCAAGTGATAAAGCCGTTTACTATTCCGATTTTATTGAAACCGATGATATATTCGATGCGGCATCCTATGATAAATTCCTTCAGATGGGTTCCGATCAGGGCGAAAAAATGTATAATGCCTTTTCCGACGGGTTTAGCCGTGGTTATAAAAAAGTAGTTATTGTATGCAGCGATTGTTTTGAGCTCAGCCACACGCATATCCTGGAAGCATTTGAAGCGCTGAACGACGTTCCGGTGGTGCTGGGACCTACCGACGAGGGTGGTTACTACCTGCTGGGTGCCGACCGTTTTTTGCCATTACTTTTCAAAAATAAGGATTGGGGCCAGGAGAATGTTTTTCTTGATTCGCTGATCGATCTTAAAAAATACAAGCTTGGATTCAGGATACTGGAAACACTCAGTGACCTTGAAACCTTTGATGATTTAAAGCGTTCGGGAAAATTTCCCGATATTGCAGGGAACCAGCAAAACAGCTGACCATTTATTTTGCCAACTGCCGGAAAACAGCCCTGTTTCCCGCCTTTTCATTAAATTTGACACCTGCTGCAGCACCTGTAAGTGATAACCCTATACCATGCTTAAAAAAATGAAATTGAATTTAATAAAAGTTCTCAGCCTGGCAATTTTTTTGTTACCGGCTACCTCCATTCCGGTACCGGCTCAGGACCCTTCGGAATTTGAAGAAATGGATGGCGAATATGTGATCTCAAAAACAGGATTTCATGCCGGTTTATACCTGGGCACTTATTTTGCCAATAAATATCCGGCGTCACTGTATGATGGTTACGGTTACGATTTTGAGGGCAACAAGAATTCATTCCTTAACAGCTGGATGTATCAGAAAATTGTAATCCAGTATGGTGGTTACGGGAACTCAGGCCTGCCCGATTATATTGCCGAGGAGTTGAATGTTCCACATGAGGACTGGAATTTCGATGAAAGTGATATGCCGGTGAACATGAAGTATAAAACTTCCATTGCTGTTGGGTTTAATGGCCGTTATTCACTGGATGGTAAAAATGCCGTATTAATTAATGTAGATGGTGTTATTGTAAAAGCTGCCGGAAATTTTTCTATCACTACCAAGCCACCTCCTAATTCAACTCAAATTAATAACAGCATTCAAACTTTTAACATCAGTGGCGAAGAACAACGCCTTTTAATGCAGGTAGGGTACCAGCATATTATGGGTGAAGGTGATGGAATTTCCCTTTTTGTTGAAGGTGGGCTTCATGCCGCGCTGGTTAAGTTCAGTAAAAATGAAATTCAAATCAACAACCTGGTTATTGACCTGGTACAGGACTATTATGACCCTGTTAACGGATATACTTTTTTCACCGGCAGTAAACCAACCGGAATCGGGTTTGGAGCCTTTGCAGGCCTTGGATTTCACATTGAAACCAATTCCAAGTGGAACCTGCAGTTGGTTTATAACCTGATGCTGGATAAGATAAACATTGGGTATGATCCGAAGTATTCCATCAACCATGCTATCGGGCTCAGGGCTTATTTTAAATTAAAAAAATCATAAGTCCGTCAATCGGGAACCTTTTATAGTTACATTTGCTATAAGCGCAACCTGTTCATCACAACCAGGCTTTCTCAGTGCATAATTTAACATAAAGTCATGATTCGTAAAATAATTCTATTTTTAACATTATCCGGTACATTATTCCTTGCGGGATGTAAGAAGGATGAGGATCCCAAACCGGTATTGCAGGGTACTGTTTACTTTGTTTTTGAAAATGTTATCGACGGACAACCGGTACAACCGGGAGGATTGAATTATACCAATGATGCCGGAAACGTATATAGTGTTGACCTGTTGAAATATTATATCAGCAACCTGTTATTTCTGAAAGATAACAACGATGTTTTCGCAGCCCCGAATTATGAACTGATTGATGAGGGCCAGTCGGGGCCGCATATATTTGCGGTTACACTTCCGCAGGGGCGATATGTGAAACTCCGTTTTTTCATGGGGGTCGACAGCCTTCGGAATGTTTCCGGTGCCCAAAGTGGCGCACTGGATCCTGTAAATGGTATGTTCTGGGACTGGAACACGGGGTATGTTTATTTCAAACATGAGGGAGAGTTTCTCGATAGTCATGGCGATTTGCAACCACTCACATACCACTATGGAGCTATTGAGGCCCTGGTAACGAAGCAGTCAGATATTGATTTAACGGTAGGCGATGCTCCCAGGATCATCAAAATCACTTTTAATCTGAATGCTCTGTACCGCTCACCGAATGTAGTCGACTTTAATGGAAATAATATTCATTCCGGTGACCCGATCTGGGTACAAACGCTCAGGGCGAACTTTCCCGGAGCGTTTGAAGTTACCGTTGTACAATAACCGTTTCTCAATGTTATAATGCCGAACATAATAATTCAAAATAATAAAATATAACCTCCTGAAATAACTCAACCTCTATGAAACAAACGATACTTCTTTTTATTGCGATCCTCATCTGGTCAGGATCAGCCAGTGCCCAAACTGCCACTAACTTCAATTGCAACGATTGTTCCGGTGTATCGCATGATCTCTTTGCGGAACTCAATGCCGGAAAAGTTATCGTATTAAGCTGGGTGATGCCCTGCGCAACCTGTATTGGCCCGGCACTAACCGCCCATAATGTAGTACAAAGTTACCAGGCTTCATTCCCCAACAGGGTATACTTTTACATGGCCGATGATTATGCCAATACCAGTTGCGGGGTACTGAACAGCTGGGGTAATTCCTACAACATCCCTGAGTCAAATTTCTCGCGCCGTTTTTCCAACGCGGCTATCAGCATGCTCCATTACGGATCTGCCGGGATGCCGAAAACTGTGGTACTTGGAGGTACCAATCATTCGGTATTTTACAATATAAACAATACTATCGATGCAACGGCACTTCAAAATGCCATCAACCTGGCCCTTACCACCACCGGATTCAATGAACCAGAGGTTTTATTTTCAGGTTTGAATGTAAATCCGAATCCATCCAAAGGCGAAACAAAATTAGTTTTCAGTTTGGGTAAACCGATGAATGTAGCGATTGATTTATACAATTTACAAGGTAAAAAACTCCTTGCCTTCGATTATGGAAAATTAAATCAGGGAGCGCAGGAGCTGGAACTTAATACCAATGCATTTGCATCGGGCACTTATTTGCTTCGTGTTAAGGCGGGTGACGAAATCCGGTTTATCAATGTCGTGATTGCGAGGTAAACAAATATTTACTCTTACCATGCGGTTCGGTTCAGGCTTTGTTAAGCCAGCTAATTTCATAGTTACACTTTTTTGTATTTTCACTGTTTTTCAGACACGTCAAAGTAGCGCACAATGCTGCGCTGGTGGCGGAGGGAGTCCCATTGCCGGCGGCTCATCGCAGGGAGTATTGCAGGAGCGTCAATTTGAAATAAATACCAACTGGCAGTACATCACTACTGATAAATTCTATTCAGGTTCAAAAGCCGACGATAATAAATACTTCGAAAGCTACAGCAGTACATACCAATATTTACGGCTCGCTTATGGAGTAACAAAGCACCTTACCATGTCGGTAGAAAGCGGATATTACTTTAAAAAAAAAGAGCTGGGACTTGATGGAAATCCATCTGGTACTTATGAGGCCGACGGCATTGGAGATCTTATAATATTTCCCAGATACGATATCATAAACCGGACAAAACTCGAAACACGAACCGAGCTTACGGTAGGTTTGGGTTACAAGATCCCGTTGGGAAGTTATAATGATTCCTCAGCTATTGTGGAGCCATTTTCGGGTACTACTTATTATGTAAGGAATCCGCAGGGTGTGCAGATGACAAGCGGGGCGCAGGATATCATTTTTTATACGTTCCTCTACCGGGGATATACCCTGAGCAATTTCAGGATTTTTGCAAATGCCATGTATATTAAAAAAGGGTGGAACCCCCTTGGTGAAAAACATGGGGATTATGCAAGTTTGGGATTGTTTGCAGGTAAAACATTTTTTGAACGACTGGGAGTTACCTTGCAGTTAAGAGGTGAGTGGGTTGGTCAGACAAAAGTGAATGAAGATATTCTTTTATATGCCTATCCCAATTACGACCCCGAAGCAACAGGATACACGAAATTGTTTTTATCACCGCAGCTCAGTTATACAAAGGGAAACTTTACCATTTATGCACTGACCGATTTACCCATGTATCAGCACGTCGAAAAAATTCAGGTTGGTTCAAAATTCCAGTCAACAGCCGGAGTTTCATACCGCTTTTTTGTGGCCGGTAGCCGGGTTCCCGAAATTAATGAAGAATAAATTTTCCGGCATCATAAACTACTGCTCTAAGCGACACCAATGGTTACCATCAGTCCGTATTTTGAAAATATTTTGTTTATGTGACCTATAGCTTGTCGCGACTGTATTTATTCAATAACTTCACCCTTATAACCCAGGGTTTATATTTGCTGAATCAACCTCCCGATGAAAAGAACCACCCTCATTCCTCTTTACCTGATTTTGATCTGTCTGTTATTTCCTGAGGTGCTTTCGGCTCAACCAACCGTGTATTCTAAAATTCATATACCGGTTTCGGATGGTTCCATGATGGATAAGCTTACTCAGCTGGACCTCGATATCGACCATTATGCTGTTCATCCTGAAGGTGGCATTACATTCTTTATTTCAGACACTGAATTGTCCATTCTCAAAAATTCCTCTGTTCCGTTTCAAATAGAAATTGCCGATTTCAGAACGTATTACGCGCAGCAGCAGCTGGAAGAAAAGCGGTCTTCAATAGTTGCGGAGCGTTTACCCGGCACTGCCTTAGGATTCGGATATGGAAGCATGGGCGGATTTTATACATACCATGAAGTGGAACAGCATCTTGATACCATGAACCAGCTTTATCCGGCGCTGACAACAACGAAATTTCCGATCGGTTTAAGTTTCGACGGTAACTTTATATGGGCCATGAAAATTACCGACAACCCCGGTGTAAATGAAAACGAGCCCAGGGTTTATTACGATGCGCTGCACCATGCACGCGAACCGCTGTCCATGGCTGTTACTGTCAATTTCATGTACTGGCTGCTCGAGAACTATAATACCAATCCGGCTGTAAAATATATTGTCGATAACAGGGAGCTGATTTTTGTTCCCGTAGTGAATCCCGACGGTTACGAATACAACCGGCAAACGGATCCCAATGGGGGAGGCATGTGGCGGAAGAACAGAAGTTTCAGCAGTGGAAATTGCTACGGTGTTGACCTGAACCGGAATTACGCAACAGGTTGGGGAGTAAATTCCAGTTGTTCCAGTACAAACCCCTGCTCCGACACATACCGTGGTCCATCATCATTCTCGGAACCTGAGTCGGATGCGGTAAAACTATTCGTCGACAGCCTGCAGCCGCAAATGGCATTTTCGATTCATTCAACCGCCGGTAAATATCTTACGCCTTACGGGTATAACACCAGT
>CAZPKJ010000156.1:0-7049 GCA_964587075.1 uncultured Flavobacteriaceae bacterium
AATAGCAGTGATATTTACAGTTGCCTGCGATGCCGGAGTGGTGCAGCCATCGGTAAGGGTGATGGTAACCGTAATATTATTGTTTACAACCATGGTGTTTGAACTTCCCGACATACCATTGCTCCAGCTATAATTGTATACTCCATTGCCACCCGAAGGCAATAATGAAACCGGCGCCTGTGTACCCCTGCAAACCGAATCGGGATAAACGGCCGATATCCTTAATGCGGGATAAACATTTACCGGTACCGAAACCGGATTGGCTGTACAGCCACTTGCATCAGTAACGGTAATGCTATATGAACTTGAAACCACCGGAGAAACCGTGATCTGATTTGAAGGGTCGCCATTATTCCATAAATAGCTATATGGTGCAACACCACCCGAAACAGTTGCATTCAGGTTAGCCGACTGGCCAATACAAAGCATTGACACCTGGTTTACGGAAACCGAAACAGGGGGCGGTTGGGTTATTGTAACAGTTGCGAAAGCAGCACAACCCGAGGCATCACTAACGGTAATAACATATGTTCCTGATGAAAGACCCGATGCCGATGGCCCGGCTGAAACGCCTCCCTGCCATACCCAGGTATAAGGAGCAATTCCTCCCGATACCTGAAGTCCGGCATAGCCGTTTGTACCCCCATTACACGTTACATGGCTGATGGAATCAACTGTTAGTGCCGGCGCATTGGATGCCTGTACGGTGAATGATTCCTGTAATGTACATCCGTTGTTATCGGTGATGGTTACACTGTATATGCCTGCACCCAATCCCGAAATACCCGGTGATTGACTTCCATTACTCCAGGTGTAATTGTATGGTGAAGTTCCACCTGAAACCGTGGTGCTTACAGCTCCGTCAGTGTTACCGCAAGTTGTTTCCGTTACAACTCCTGTAATGCCCAGCGGCGCGGATGGCTGGTTAATGGAAACCGGAACAGTGGCGCTGCAACCCATCAAATCGGTAACTGTTACTGTATAGTTACCCGCACCAGCATTGGTAATACTGTTTATCGTTGAAGAGTTCCCCGACCATATCCATGTGTTCCCGCCGTTGCCCCCGGTTGCAGTAATTATTGCAGACCCGGTGGTATCGCCATAACAATTAACATGTGTAATATTTTGAACCATTGCCGAAAGAACCGGTGGTTGTGCAACAATATCCGTTAATACCGCCGAACATCCCAATGCATCGGTAACCGTAACGGTATAGGTACCCGCCGCGATATTGTTAAGCAGGGCCGTTGTTTGCCCGGTCGACCACAATATGGAAACGGGCGATGTTCCTCCAGCTACCGTAATTCCTGTTGATCCATCACTCAATCCATTGCATGAAACATCACTGTGATTGGTGAGAGATGGTACAGGTTGTGTCGATGATTGAATGGTAACTGTTTGCTCATTGGTACATCCGTTTCCATCGGTTACTGTAATGGTATAATTGCCACCTGGAAGAGCCGTCGCTGAATTTGTTGCTGACACATTTGGCGACCATTGATAAGAATAAGATCCTGTACCGCCTGATGCGTTCAGGCTGATAGTTCCATTGTTGTTTCCACATGATGTATTATTTGAGTTAACAATAACATTCAGGGCTGTTGGAGGTTGAGTGATGGATACCCCTGTAGTAAGGGTACATCCTGGCGCAACAATCACTTCAACATTATAGTTGCCTGCGCTCAGCCCTGTAGCAGTAGCCGCGTTTCCCCCCGAAGGAAGCCAGTTATAGGTAAATGGTGGTGTTGCATTTGAAACAGAAACAGTAGCCGATCCGTCATTTCCGCCAAAGCAGGAAACATTCGATGATGCTGATATGGCAATAGACGGACCAGATGCCGACGGGATATTTAAGAAGTAGTTAAGCACACATTGATTTGCATCGGTAATGGTTACCATATAGCCCCCGGCCGTTAGTCCTGTTGCAGTAGCAGCATTACCGCCATTGGGCCACCAGTTGTAGGAAAATGGTGGCTGCCCGTTTCCAACTGTTACGGTAGCAGATCCGTTTGCTGCACACCCGTTAGCCGGTGTAACAGTTGCCGATGCGGTTAATCCAGTTAAAGGTTGAGTAATTGTTGTTGTAGCTGTGGCGCTGCATCCAAGTGAAGTGGTTACAGTAACTGTATACGTACCCGCGGTAAGGAATTGTGCCGTTGATCCGGATCCTCCCGAAGGGCTCCACTGATAGGTATATGGTCCCGGCGGCCCGGTCACAACGGCTGTTGCGGAACCGTTATTCCCTCCGAAGCAGGTTACATCCACTGTTTGAAAAGTAATTCCCACGCCTGCTATGGGAATCTGGAAACTTTGCGGCACAACGGCATTATTGGCACACATATCGGTTACGGTACCGGTAAGATTTAAGGTGTATGTTCCTGCCAGCTGGATGGCAGGTGTAAAGGTTACCAGAAAATCTCTTCCACCTGCTGCACCCGCGGTACAACTGGTGCTGGAAACCGAATTGATAGTATATGGACCACCCGGTCCGGTAAGCGTAAAATCGCCGGCTGAAATGGAACTGCATTGTATCCGTTCCGAAAAACTAACCATCATACTGGTGGCTCCGCAATTCATGGCAGTAACACTGGTAATTTCCGGGCTGGTGTTATCAACGATATTCGCCGTGGATCCGGTAAAGTTTATGGTATACCCCGCCTGTTGAACAGAGGAAAACCCACTAACGTTCAACAAATATGTTTGCCCTGCCAAAACAGGAACCACAGCGTTATTTTGAGCACCAGGTAAACCATTGGCACCGGTAATACCCGGAGTACTGTTATAGTTGCACGAAACTTCCAGTGCAGGGTTCGTGAAAATCTGGGCACATGTTGCTGATGTTAAGTTGTACAACGCCCAATCGTAATTGTGAGCAAGGTTGTTTGGAATAATCGAAAAGTTTATATTTCCTGCTGTGGATGTATTAAAAACATACCATACATCATTTCGTTCGCCGGTGAGCAGACAAGAGTTCGCAGCGTTAATTTCGTTGGGATAATTTCCTGTGCCTGTAATTACGCTGCCATTGGTATAGCTGCTCAGGCAAATTGGTGTGGCGCCAAGACAATCCTGGAAAGTAGGCACCTGGCTATGAGCCCTGTCGGTAAAAACAGTTATTGCCACCAAAAACGGCAGCAACCATTTAAGCATACTTTTCATTGGGCAACTCATGGTTAAAGGCTTCTCCGGCTAAATCTGACAATAGTCACAACCCTGATTGTAAAAATTGTTTTAATTTTGAGCCGGTTGTATACCCTATTTATATTATTTATTGAACTAATAAACCTAATATTCACTCATGAAAGTAACAGTTGTAGGTGCAGGGAACGTGGGTTCCACCTGTGCAAATGTCATTGCTCACAAGGAGTTATGTAACGAAGTTGTTTTACTCGATATCAAAGAGGGAATTGCTGAAGGCAAGGCTCTCGATATGTGGCAAACTTCACCGATAAACTTATACGACACTCGCGTAAAAGGTTGCACCAACGATTATTCGGCCACAGCTGCCTCCGATGTTGTTGTAATTACCTCAGGCTTACCACGTAAACCCGGTATGAGCCGCGATGATTTAATTGCAACCAATGCGGGAATTGTCCGGTCGGTGACCGAAAATATTATCAAATATTCGCCCGAAGCCATCATCATTGTTGTTTCCAACCCATTGGATGTCATGACCTACTGTGCATTCCTGACAGCCGGGGTCCCATCAAACAGGGTATTTGGAATGGCAGGAATACTGGATACGGCCCGCTACCGCGCCTTTTTAGCCGAAGCACTCAATACCTCACCCAAGGATATCCAGGCGGTACTTATGGGTGGCCATGGCGATACTATGGTTCCGCTTCCGCGATATACTACAGTGGCGGGAATTCCGGTAACTGAAATGATTGATGCCGATAAACTGGAAGCCATTGTAGAACGAACGAAAAAAGGTGGCGGCGAACTGGTTAACCTGATGGGTACATCGGCATGGTATGCTCCCGGTGCTGCCGCGGCCCAAATGGTAGAAGCTATATTACGTGACCAAAAACGCATCTTCCCATGCTGCGCATGGCTGCAGGGTGAATATGGAATGAAGGATATTTACCTGGGTGTTCCCGTTAAATTAGGACGTAATGGCATTGAGGAAATAGTTGAATTAAAACTGAACGTTGATGAAAAGGATCTGCTGAATAAATCGGCGATAGCTGTAAAGGAAGTCATGGAAGTTTTAGATAATATGCAAACAGCTGCAAAGTAAATAGTATCAAAACCGGTTTTCTTTGCCGGGATAAAATTTTAATTTTAAAGGGACGATTATACCTTACGTCCCTTTTTTATTTTTAGAACCACAACAATATGGCTATTCAAAAAAAAATTATTGTCAGATTAAAATTAGTACGTATCGATAAAAAAGGATGTCACCTCGCCTTAAGGGGAAAGATCAATGGAAAAAAAGCATTATTCATTCTTGACACCGGGGCTTCACAAACAGTGCTCGACAAACACCGTATTGAGGCATTTTTAGGACATAACAGTTTTGAACCGGTGGAATCGGTTTCGAGCGGACTTGGCACGAGCGACATGGAAAGTCACCTGGTTAAAGTACCGGGATTTTTTATAGGTGATTTACCTATCCGGAATGAAAAAATGGTGCTTCTCGATTTGTCGCATGTGAATGAGTCGTACATGAAAATGAACATGAAACCCATCGATGGCGTTATTGGTGGGGATATTCTTAAAAAATTCAATGCTGTTATCGATTATGGAAAAAAGGAGCTGGTGTTACGCAGGAAATAATTAATTCACTCAGTTTTTAACACTCACCGAATACGGATCTACCGAAAGCTCCATTTTAAAACCCGGTAACAGATTGAGTGTATTCATATCAATAATTGTTAAATATCCATTTCTGCCACCGCAAGCCGAGGTATGATGCGGAGCGGGCCCGCCGCTGGAGGGAGTATTGCGGTTGGCGACATAAACATGATTCTTAATATCATCAACGGCCAGACCATGGGGCTGGAATCCAACATTAATATTTTTTATGGCCACCAGGTTATTATAATCAATAACCGTAACAGCATTGCCGTTTTCACAGGAAACAAACAGGTATCCCTTAGCGGGAGAGAATGACATTTCAAGCGGGAAAGAAGCGGTAGGTATAGCCGCTATAAATGCATCAGTGGCTGCATCAAATACCCTTACTTCATCACGGCTCATGCAGGTGATAAAATATTTGGACCCGTCGGGGCTAAACGCAATTTCGTGCGGGTCGGCATTGGTTCCTCCTGAATTAATGATAATTTCTTCATAGTCGGGCTGCAGCGGATTGGTTACATCCCATTTGTATATTTTATTTCCGATTTGCCCGGTAACATAAAGTGTATTGCCGGAGCTGTTTACCATGCTGCCGTGAGGTGAGCTGAAAAAACCAGGGTCTGAATAAATCAATCCCAGTTGCATATTGACCAAATCAACATAAGCAATACGGCCGGTTGCCGAAAAATCAACGGCCCAGGCTTTGGTACCGTCACTGCTTATTGTAAAGGTATTCCATGAGCCCTGGGTAATGTTTGCTTCAGCAACAAAGGTATCATCGGAGGTACGGAACTTCTGAATTACATTGCCGTTGATAAACACTACATACCAGAATTGTCCGTCGGGTGATACTTTAATCATGTGTGGCGATTCAATGGCAGCACTGTTTCCAACATCAATATATCGCATTACAACCTTCGTTAATGCATCGTGAACACCTACCAGATCACAACCCTGGTTGGCAACATAAAATTTCTTACGGTTGGGACTATTGGCAAACTTTACCTCACCATTGCAATTTGGCGCTCCGTTATCAATCCAGTTTCGTATGGTTAAAATTTCGGCTATCGACAAAGGGCTTGCATTAAACGGCATGGTTGGTTGCTGTACAACTCCAAGTGTAGTATCGGTATTGATAAAATAAAAAAGTGTACTCTGATCGGAGCGGTAAGGAATCGTTACTGCACCATTCCGGTTGCCTAAGAACATGTGTTCCCACGAACTCAAATCCAATCCTCCGGCGGCATCCTTGCTAATGGTATTGTGACATCCTGAAACAGCACACTTATTGATTATTATCGCAGCGATCTCCGGCGGATAACATCCATCATTAAATGGTTCCGGATCGGGTTTATCTTTTTTACATCCCGACATGGATAAAAATGAGAGTCCCGCAAACAGGACCATGGCACTTAATACTATACTGTGTTTCATTGAGATTAACTGACCATCCGCAAAAGCGAATTATTTAACTACAAATTTTACGGATGTTACTTTATCCTTTTCAATAACCCTGCAATGATATACACCAGAAGCAAAGTCATCCACTTCAAATAACAATATATTCATGTCGGAAGTTTGTTCTGCCACTCGACGACCGGTAATATCAAATACAGTTATGGTGCGGTTTACAGGTAGTTGAGAGTCAAACTTGACAAACAAATGATTGGATGCCGGATTAGGATACACCGTAAACGCTGGTTGGGGAATACCCGGAATACTTACGCCCGATGATGAATCAAACTTATAAAGAGTAACTCCACCGGCATTATTTCCGGTGAGGATTTCCAAAACACCGTCACCATTAATGTCTTTTACGGAAACCGTGACTCTTGAAGGCTCAAATATATCGTAAGCCATCGAGTCGGTGAGCGTGAATATCCCGCCAAGGTTGTTATCGATATTATCGTACTGATAGAGGTATCCGTTAATGGCACCTACCAGCAAACGATATACACCGTTGCTGTCGTACAAACACGGATAACTATAACCGTAAAGGCTCAGACTATTATTGACCAGTACTCCACCCAGGTCGGTATTTACCAATGTAAACTGTGGTACTGCTGCTGTTCCGGTATTCTCGTAATAATTTATATTTCCGCCACGTTCACCAATGAGTAAATCAAGTTTACCATCGCGGTTCACGTCAATTATTTGTGGTGCTGAGAACTGGCCAACATCAATTATACTGTTTACGTTATTCAACAACGATGCCTGGGTAAGTGTGTAAACCGGAAAGTTTCCTGCCC
>CAZPKJ010000157.1:0-7035 GCA_964587075.1 uncultured Flavobacteriaceae bacterium
TTACATTCCGTTCAGTATCGGCAGGAAATAAATATTATTATGTAAATTATTTTCAAAAGTACCAGGGTCTCGATGTATTGTTTACAAACATTCAGATTAAAATGACGCGTAGCCTGCAGGTGATGCAGTTCGGTTTACAATGCCATCCTGATGTAAATGTTTCAACGGTTCCGGCTCTGGCACCCCAGGCGGCGGTTCTGGCAGCTTCAACACAGGTTCCTAATATAGTTTCGGTACAAGTATCGCCCGATCTGAAAGTATTACCGGTGCCTGCTAACCGCAAATACGATTTTCACCTGGTGTATGAAATTATGGTGGAAACCTTAAACGAAGAAAGGATCCCCGGAAAATATTACACATTGGTCGATGCCAATACCGGTAAAGTAATGTACCGTGCCAACCAGGTTGCACATCACAGTGCCAATACCGATATCAACGTTACCGGAAACATGTATCTTTTACATCCTTACCTTCCGGCCACGACCGAACCGCTTAAAAACCTGAGAATTGTTGAGAATGGAACTACTTATTATACCGACAACAGTGGTTTCTTAAATTTGTCGAACACCAGCAATACAACAGCTACTTTTTACATGGAAGGGCGTTGGTCGAAAGTAAGGACCAATAACGTGACTCCCTCATGGACGGTTAACCTTACGCCCGGGGCCAACGCGGTTAATATTGATGGCAATACCGATCAGCGCCAGCGCTCAGCGTATAACTCCATCAATACTGTTCATGATTTTATGAAAACAAAGTTCCCGCTCTTTTCAGGTCTTGACTACGCTATCAACACCAATGTGGATGTAGCGGGTAGCTGCAATGCCTTTTACGACGGATCATCGGTAAACTTCTTTGCCGCCGGCGGACAGTGTAACGCCACATCGCTTGTGGCGGATGTTTGTTACCATGAGTACGGACATGGCATCAACGATAAATTTTATCAGTCCTTGTCGCTGAACTGGCAAAACGGAGCGATGGGTGAAGGTTACAGCGATATATGGGCCTTAGGGATTACCGGTTCACCCATATTAGGAATTGGATTTTACGATAATAACGCTACGGGATATGTGAGAAGATATGACATCAACAAAAAAGTATATCCGCAAGATCTGGTAGGTCAGGTGCATGCCGACGGCGAGATCATAGCCGGCTGTTTCTGGGATACTTATTTAAATCTGGGCGATCTGCAGCAAATGATGGATCTGTTTTCGCAGTCGTACTATGCCGGTATAACTGGTCCCGACGGTTCCGAGGGTTCATTATTTCAGCAGGTACTGCTCGAGGTTCTTACACTCGACGACAATGATGGCGACATTACCAACGGCACACCCAATTTCTGTGATATCACATCGGCTTTTGCCATACATGGAATCACGCTGGGGGCCGCTATTAACCTTACCCACGCCGAAGTACTGCAGTCGGCAGCACTGGTTGATATTAACGTTGATGCCGCAGTACAAAACATTGGAACCGGCAGCACCGTGAATTGCTTTTACAGGGTTGGCAATGGCGCTTATACCAATATTGCCATGACCAATACCGGAGGAAACAACTATACAGCTACTATTCCACAGCAGCTTGCCGGCACAGTGGTTGAGTACTATATGGCCATACAGGATAACTGCGGCACACTGACTAACATTATGCCGGTAAATGTTACCGCGGCCAACCCAAACATACCATACTATATCATGATTGGATTTAACCTGTTGTTACACGAAGATTTTGATGCCTTTGCCGGAAACTGGATCACCGGTGACCCTGGCGATGATGCTACGACAGGCTTATGGACCATTGATGTTCCCGTACCGTCGTATGTAGGCAATGCCCTCGTACAACCGGGTACCCAGAATACTCCCGGTGGTATTTTCTGTGCGCTGACAGGTAATGCTAGCAGTCCCAGCGCAGGTGCCGGCGAGAATGATGTCGACAATGGAAAAACTACACTTTATTCACCTGTTTACGACCTTTCAACCTATACCAACCCCGCATTTTCTTATTACAGGTGGTATACCAATGATCAGGGTGCTACCCCCGGTACCGATTTCTGGCAGGTAGCCATAACAGGTGATGGTGTAAATTATATTCCCGTTGAAAATACCGACGTTTCGGACCACAGCTGGCGCAGATTTGTCTTTAAGGTTCTCGATTATATTACTCCTACAGCAACAACCGGTATCCGCTTTATTGCTGAAGATGCGAACGCCGGATCGCTGGTTGAAAGCGCATTGGATGACCTCATGCTGTGGGATGCCACTTCCACCGGATTAAACAACACAGATCCGGTAGCTTCCTTCAGTATTTATCCTAACCCTGCATCCGAATCCGTCAATATGAATATAGGATTGATCCGTGATGAGAATGTAACCATTTCTGTTGTGAATAGCCTGGGTCAGATACAATATGAGCTGAAATTTGATTTCCCGGCAGGAAATAACCTGGTTGAAATCAATACCGGAACCCTTGCAAATGGATTATATCAGGCCAGAATTGCCACATCAAATTCATTTAAAGTTAAGAAGTTCAATGTTTTAAGATAATTAAAATCATTTAATTAGCATAAAAAGCCCGTCGGAAGCGACGGGCTTTGTTTTTTGAGTGAAAATGCTTTCATTTGTTACTGCACAACACTAAAAATTTCGAACTATGATCAGAACATTTACTCAACTAACCAAATTATTCGTTTGCACCGCTGTACTCTTGTCATTTGCTTTGCAGATTCAGGCGCAAACCAATGGTGGCCCCGATACGTATGGATACATCTGGCGCGACAGTAACGACCCGTTAGGACCTACCTATAACTGGATTGATATTGTTGGTGCTCCGGGGGCGCAACTTGTTACAGGCCTGGCCGATGATAATATCAGAGGCCCTTATGCCATAGGTTTTTCATTCCATTATTACTGGTATGATGTGACCACATTCAGGGTTGGATCCAATGGCTATATCGGGTTTACTGCCACACCCGTCGCACACCCGTTTCCGATTATTCCTACCCCGACAGGGATTCAGAATTATCTGGCCATCATGACAACGGATTTAACTTTTACCGATAACGCAAGTCAGCCGATTCCGGGAGTTGAATGCTGGTACTGGACGAGCCCCGGTAACGATTCACTTATTGTGAGCTATGTTAACGTTCCTTTTTGGGATGTGGCAACCGGTTTTACCGGCACCAACACTTTCCAGGTAATACTCAGTAACGTTGATAGTTCTATCACCTATCAGTATCAATCACAGATAGGGGCACTCAACAACACGATTGATTTTATGACTATCGGAATAGAGAACAACAGCGGTAACATAGGTCTTCAGCATTCACATAATTTGTATCCTCCTTCGTTATATGCAATCAAGTTTTATTATCCTTCGAATACTACTTTCTCGGTTAATGATGCTTCAACGGTTTATAACAATAATGAAACTACAGGTGGTTTGTTCCTGTCTGCCAATGGCGCCCCATACGAAATGAAAGCACAGGTACGAAATACCGGTAACCAGCCACTGGCCCCTTTCAATGTAACATCGCGGGTTGTTAATTTACTCAATCAAAATCAGGCGCTGAGTACGCTTTCTACCAGCGCGCTTGCGCCGGGTGCTACCGAGGACATGGTGTTTCCGCAAACATTTGGACCCGTTACTCCGGGCGCATACCGTCATATCAATACTACCGCATTGATAGGTGATGCCACACCAAGTAACAATGAAAAGCAACTTGAACTCCAGGTTGTGGATACTACACAAGCCAGTATTCTCTTATCCTTTGATAGTGGTGTTGATGCCGGACTTGGCGGATTGGGCTGGTCAGGTGGCGGTGGGGGCGCTGGTATTCACTTTATTCCTCCGTTTTATCCATGCAACATTACTCAGCTACGGGTTTATATTGCCGGAAACACAGGTGTAACCGGTTATTCGCTGATGGTTCTCGACGACGATGGTCCTAACGGTGGACCGATGACTGTTTTGGATTCATTGTATGTAGGACCGGGTAATGTAATAGTCGGAAACTGGAATTTCTCTCCGTTAACGGTACCGGTTACCATCGATTCGGGTGGATTTTACGTTGCCTGGATGATGGGTGGTGACGGCATCAGCATTGGTCAGAATCAAATTGCACCTATATCCAACCGTACCTACGAAGTTTTAGGGCAAGCCAGCAACACCAATGCATGGGCGGCGTACCGCTATCGTGAATTGGAAGACCTGATGCTGAATGTTTATATTGCCGAAGTTCCGGTTGGAATTGAGGAACCGCAGTTTGCCGGCGTGATGGGTCAGCCTTATCCGAATCCGGCAACCGGACATTCCACTATAACGTACAGCTTCCCGTCAAAGGTGAGTGAAATTTCGTATGTGTTGTATGATATCGAAGGTCGTGCTGTAGCCAGCAGGAATGTTGGTTCTAACCTGTCGATGGGTTCTATTGAGATAGAACTGAACGGTATTGAAAGTGGCTTGTACAACTGTGTAATAACAGCAGGAAACAAGCAGTATAACAGAAAAATTGCCGTAATCCGTTAACCCGATTACCACCGGGCATTTTGAACATGAAAAGGGAGCCGCACAATGGCTCCCTTTTTACATAAAAACACAATCATCCTTAATATTGGCTTAACATTGAAGGACGGGGTAAATCTTAATTTTGCCAATTCAATTTAAATGGGCTTAACCACTGATGTATAAACTCGAATCGCGTAATTTACACCTTTATTATGGTGATTTTCATGCTCTTAAGAACATTACACTGGGTGTTCCAAAGAATAAGGTTACCGCGTTGATAGGCCCTTCAGGTTGTGGAAAATCGACTTTTCTCAGATTATTCAACCGGATGAATGATTTGATTGATAATGTTAAAATTGAAGGTGAAGTTTTGCTGGACGGGAAAGATATATATGCCAGGAGTACCAACACCGATGAATTACGGAAAAAGGTGGGAATGGTCTTTCAAAAGCCAAATCCTTTCCCGAAATCCATATTCGAAAATGTTGCTTACGGCCTCCGTGTAAACGGAATTAAACACAAAACATATATCGACGAGAGAGTTGAAACTTGTTTGAAACAGGCTGCCTTATGGGAAGAGGTTAAAGACAAACTGAAAAAATCGGCCTTTGAACTTTCGGGCGGACAGCAGCAGCGTTTGTGTATTGCACGGGCCCTGGCCATTGAACCTTCGGTAGTACTGATGGATGAACCCGCCTCGGCGCTTGATCCTTTATCAACTGCTAAAATTGAAGAACTTATTTACGAACTCAAATCAGAATACACCATCATTATCGTTACTCATAATATGCAGCAGGCCGGAAGGGTAAGCGACAAAACCGCTTTCTTTTATCTGGGTGAGCTGGTAGAGTACAACGATACTAAAAACATATTTACAAATCCTCAGGACGACCGGACTCAGAATTACATAACCGGGCGTTTTGGCTGATCATTTATAGTCATGGTAACTCATCTTGAAATAGAATTAAAAAAATTACGGACCGACATGGGTGAAATGTTCGGTTTGGTTGAATCGCAACTCGAGAAAGCAGAAAAAGCACTTATTAATTTTGATAAGGACCTGGCCCGCGAAGTACGTGTTAATGAAAAAAGGGTTAACTCCTTTGAATTAAAACTCGACCGCGATTGCGAAAATGTTATTGCATTGTTTAACCCCGTTGCCGTTGACCTGAGGTTTGTAATTGCATGTCTGAAAATAAATTCGAACCTCGAAAGGATTGGTGACATAGCCGAAGGTATTGCAGCGTTTGTACTGAATATTAAAAGCGCCCCCGACCAACAATTGCTCAAACAATGCCGGGTAATTGAGATGTTTGATACAGCAAACTCCATTGTTTCGGATGTACGAAAAGCGTTTGAGGAAGAAGATACCAGTTTGGCACGAAATGTTTTTTTGAAAGATGAATTATGTGATGAAATTAATGTCGGGGCAAATAACGCTGTCGCGGATTTTATTACATCGCACCCCGAAAAAATAAATCAAAGCCTCTATATTCTTTCCATCATACGCAAACTTGAGCGGGTAGGGGACCAGAGTAAAAATATTGCCGAAGAAATTATTTTCTACATTGAAGCAAAAGTGTTAAAACATAAACACAAAATCTGAGTAACTCCTCCGCTATTTCTTTTTTCCGGTAACCTTTTTTATTTTTTGAAAATATCTGCAGTATGTGGTAATGCCACATGAATCACATTGTGGCTTTCGTGCCGTGCAAACATAACGGCCATGCAGTATGAGCCAGTGGTGCGCTTTGGGAATCACTTCATCGGGAAGATGTTTAACAAGTTGCTTTTCGGCGGCAAGCGGTGTTTTGGCGTTATGTGTTAAACCAATTCGTTGCGATACCCGAAATACATGGGTATCAACTGCCATGGCAGGAATCCGGTAAACTACCGATGCAATAACATTCGCCGTTTTACGGCCTACACCAGGTAGTTTCATGAGGTCATCAACCGTGTCAGGTATCTTACCATGAAACTCATTCATCAGCTTTTTACTCATTCCAACCAGGTTTTTTGCTTTGTTATTGGGGTAGCTGATACTTTTTATGTAAGGAAACACCTCATCCGCCGAAGCGGCAGCAAGCACTTTTGGTTCCGGAAAAGCTTTTAAAAGAGCCGGCGTTACCATGTTCACCCGTTTGTCGGTGCATTGTGCCGACAAAATAACAGCCACCAGCAATTCATAGGGGCCATTGTATTCAAGCTCCGTTTCGGCAACGGGCAAATGTTCACTAAAGTAATCAATGATGCCCTGGTAACGTTCGCGGATGGTCATACACAAAAGTAGAAAAGCCCCTGCTTTGATGCAGGAGCCATTCAAAAAGTGATTTGTTACTGACAGGCCGTTTTGGCCGCGTAATTGAGGATTTTGTCGACACTTTTCCGGGATGGGGCCATTAACACTTCATCAAACATTTTCATGGCCCGTTTGATGGCTTCATATTCCTCTTCGGTTTCGGGATCAGTGTCGATTTCTTTTTGAATAAGTACGGTCTCCGAAAGCCGGGTCTCGTTAAAAAAGTAAAGGAA
>CAZPKJ010000158.1:0-7023 GCA_964587075.1 uncultured Flavobacteriaceae bacterium
TTTCGATAATATTATTGTAATTTCCCTCAATATCGATGGCAATGCCGACTGGAGCACTGTGATTGAAAAGCGGCAATCGTCACTCGATGACGGCGGCGTGTTCTCGTCGTTTTGCTCCGTACTTACCAGTGATAAAATACTAATTCTTTTTAACGATAACCTTGGCCGGAGAAACAAGGTAGTACCGGTTTCCATCGACAACCTGGGCGCATCATCGAGGTTAAAGTCCATTCAGCAAAATGAGAATATGCTGCTCATCCCTCGTTCAGCGAAACAGGTTTCAGAAAATGAGATTATAGTACCAGCAATTATTAAACGTAAACTGCATTTGGTTAAATTTTCATTTTAAAATGGTGTGGCAATTATTTTACAATAGCCTGTTTCATACTACATCGATGAACTGTTAATTAGTTTACAATGCCGAAACGTAAATCGCCTCCGGGCCCCTACGGCCATATACTTTTGGGCAACCTGAAGGATTTGCGAACACGTGTCCTGGGTTTTTTTTGTGAACTTCAGCCCCGGTTTGGCGACATCAGTACTATTCGTTTTTCCATAAGGAAAGTATCGTATATCCAACACCCCGATTTAATTCAGCATGTTTTACAGGAAAACAACCGCAACTATACAAAAAGCCTCCGCTATGAACAGCTTCGGCATTTGCTTGGGAACGGGTTGCTTACAAGCGAAGGCGAATTCTGGCTGCGGCAGCGAAGGCTGATTCAGCCCGCTTTTCACAAACATAAACTGGAAACGCTTTGCGATCAAATGGTGCAATGCACCCGTGAAAGTATCCGTGAATTAGATGTTCAGTCATCCTCAACCATGGACATTGCCCCTCACATGATGGCTCTTACGCTCCAGGTTGTTGGTAAAACGTTGCTTAGCGCGGATGTGAAATCGGATGCCCGTGTGGTAGCCGAAGCACTGGGATATTTGTTGCGGGCAGTAAATATTCGAACACGGACACCCGTATTGTTACCCCTTTGGGTGCCAACACCACATCATCTCAAAATCAAAAAATCAATCCGTGCCATCAATAACGTACTTGATAAAATATTCAGCGAGCGCAGAGAACAGCCATCATCAGTAAGCGACCTGCTTTCGATGCTGATGGAAGCCCGGTATGAGGACACCGGTGAACCTATGAACAACCAGCAACTCCGCGATGAGGTTATGACCTTGTTTGTTGCGGGCCACGAAACAACTGCAAACGCGCTTTCATGGACCTTATATCTTCTCGCGCTTCATCCCGGCGAATTAAAAAAATGTCAGGATGAAATTGATCGTGTGCTGAAGGACCGCGATCCCGTTTTCACAAACCTTAACCACCTGGCATACCTTACTATGGTTATTGAAGAATCTATGAGACTTTACCCCCCCGCCTGGGTGATTGGGCGAAAAACGGTCATGCCCGACACTTTGGGCGGTTACCATTTTGGTCGCGGACACAATATGCTCATCAGCCCGTTCGCGCTTCATCGCGACAAAAGATTTTGGAATGAACCGGCAAAATTTATTCCGGAACGCTTCACGCCGGATGAAGTTAAAAAAAGGCCTAAGTTTGCATACATTCCGTTTGGAGGCGGCCCCCGTTTGTGTATTGGCAACAATTTTGCCATGATGGAGCTGCAGATAGTACTTGCTATGCTGTTAAAACGCTTCCACATTACTCCCGACCCTGGACGTACCCCGGTTCCTGAACCACTCATTACACTCAGGCCCGGTGGTGGAATGTGGCTCACATTAACAACCCGTGAACAAAACTGATTTTGAAATGAAGCATACGCTCCCCGAGATAATTTAAACATATGTCATTGAATTTGCAGGGAATATTTGATCAGGTTTATCGTTATTCAAAACATTGGTTTTTTGCAGGAAATGAACATGATGTACATTCGCCTTTTGTATTTAAACTGCTAACCGAGGGTGTTTACAGTAAAACCGAAATACCTGAAAAAAATAAAATCGAATCCATTCGCTCACAACTGCTCAGCGATAAAACATCCATTGATGTTGTCGATCTGGGTGCCGGCAGTTCATACGACGGTAAAGTTGCCGCCAGAACCATCGGCGAAATCACACGGAAATTTGCAAAGAATGCGGCCTACGGCAGTTTGCTGTACAGGGTTGTCAGGTTTCTTCAGCCTCAAGTTATGGTTGAACTGGGTACCTCTTTGGGTATAAGTGCCATGTACCAGGCTTCGGCGAACTGTAACGGCTATCTGTATACGCTTGAAGGTTGTCCGGCTACAGCCGACCAGGCCCGAAAAATTATATCGGAAAACGGATTCAGTAACATTGAAGTAATCACAGGTCATTTTGATGAATCGCTCCCTGCACTTCTGAAGCAGTTATCCGGTTTCGATTACCTGTTTATTGACGGAAACCATACACTCGAAGCCACATGGAACTATTTTGAAATTGCTAAAAAATATGCTCGCGAAAATTCGGTAATAATTTTCGATGACATAAACTGGTCGGATGGCATGCGTGATGCCTGGAAGAAAGTTAAACAATCGGATGATGTAACCATAACCATTGATTTTTACCGCCTCGGGCTTGCATTTTTCAATAAGGGATTCAGCAAACAGGATTTTAATTTACGTTTGTAAAAACCGGCAACCTGCACTTAACAGGGTTATTATTTATCAAGGGCTTAAATTCTTTATATTTGAACCGTTAACACAAATAGCAAATGGGTGCAATCATTGAACTTTCAGAAATTTCGCGACGGTACACCGTTGGCACCGAAATCATTCATGCATTGCGAAGTATCACCACCACTATTTCCCGGAATGAATACGTTGCCCTGATGGGTTCATCCGGTTCAGGCAAGTCGACATTAATGAATATTATCGGCTGCCTCGATACCCCATCGGGCGGCGAATACCGGCTGAAGGGAACAGAGGTTTCGAAAATGACCGACAATGAACTTGCAGAAGTCAGGAACAAGGAAATCGGATTTGTCTTTCAAACCTTCAATCTGCTACCACGTTCAACAGCCCTCGAAAATGTGGCACTGCCGCTTGTGTATGCCGGCATATCAAAAAGCGAACGCGAAAAACGGGCACTCAAGGTTTTGCAGGATGTGGGCCTGGGCGACAGGGTAAATCATCGTCCAAATGAATTGTCGGGAGGCCAGCGGCAGCGTGTTGCTGTTGCGCGAGCGCTTATAAACAACCCCGCTATCATTCTGGCAGATGAACCAACAGGAAACCTCGATTCAAAAACCTCGGAAGAGATCATGGTACTTTTTGAAGAAATTCATCAGCAAGGAAATACTATTGTGGTGGTTACTCACGAAGAAGATATTGCACGCCATGCACACCGAATCATCCGGTTGCGCGATGGTTTGATTGAGTCGGATAAAACCAATGAAAATATTACATCGGCTGTCGACTCAAAAGCAATGAACAAAATCTGACCGGATCTTTCGGGAACTTTAATTTACCATGGCGATGAAAATTTATACCAAAACGGGCGATAAAGGTGAAACATCTCTCATCGGAGGAACCCGTGTTCCAAAACACCATATCCGGATTGAAACTTACGGAACTGTTGATGAATTAAATTCATTTATCGGCATGGCAGGTGATGTTATTGAGGAGGAGCATATAAGAAATGTACTGGCAGAAATCCAGGACCGGCTTTTCACCATTGGTTCTCAGTTGGCCGCCGACCCTGAAAAATCAAGAATGAAACTGCCCGATCTTCACGAAAGTGATGTCGTTTTACTTGAAAAAGAGATGGATGCCATGAATTCGGTATTGCCGGAACTGAAAACTTTCATTCTGCCCGGAGGCCACCCGGGAGCTTCCTGGTGCCATTTGGCCCGTTGTGTATGCCGCCGGTGCGAACGCCTTGTAAGCCAGCTCCTGAATGAAGATAAAGCCAACGCCTTAATTTTAATATATCTCAACAGACTGTCGGATTACCTTTTTGTGCTGGCACGCAAGGTGCTTCACGACCGTGGAGTTAATGAAAAAGCCTGGAGGCCAAGATCTTAGAATTATCTTCTGTCATTTGCTTATTTGATTTGTATTTACTTATTTTTGCACGCCTCGCAAAAGGGGAAACGAATTAAACTTAAGCTAACTCTTTAATCGAAATTAAGCATGTACTGGACTTTAGAACTGGCATCACATCTTGAAGATGCTCCATGGCCTGCTACCAAAGACGAACTCATTGATTACGCAATACGTTCCGGTGCCCCTTTAGAAGTAATTGAAAACCTTCAGGAACTTGAAGATGAGGGCGAGGCATATGAAAGTATTGAGGAAATCTGGCCCGATTATCCTACGAAGGATGATTTTTTCTTTAATGAAGATGAGTATTAAACCGCATTGCTCTATCTAATCAAACAACCCATTTCATTTGTTTGCCTGTTATTACTAACGCCTGTGCAAAAGTGAAATTACCTGGTTTGTACTGCCAATAAACGGTGAAAAAAAAATCCGGACTCAAACCAATGAGTCCGGATTTTTTTTGGTTATTTCAATATTGCTTACTGAACTACAATTTTTCCGTTTTTCAACACTTTGGCGCCTTGTGTTAATTCATAAAAATAAACACCATTGTTAAGTGTTCCTCTTTCGAATGTAAACTGCTGGCTTCCTATTTGCTCCATAGACTTAACTTTATTTCCAATTACATTATAAACGTTAAAGGAAATATTATCCGACTTGCTTACAGGGAAGTTAAGGTTAACGGTTGCTGAACTTTTTACGGGGTTCGGATAAATGGAAACCTGTACATTGTTAGCTGCTTCGCTGATGCCGGTAAAGATTGAACCAACGGCAAGAAACGGGAATCCCATTCCATCCGTAGTAAGTGCACCGTCAAACAGGTCAGCCCAGGCCATTGTGGTAGGGTTGTACTGCTTGGCATTTCCGGTAATGGTTACACCTGCACCTAAATTGATTGGAGGTGCCCATGGCCCTGAAGTAAGAGTTCCGCCGGTCTGCCAGTCGATCCAGTAGGTACCGGGAAGCAGTGAAGTGCCAATCAGAGTAGCATTACGCATAATGGGCCGGTCGACACAGGTAGCGGGTGCGCATGTAGTACTGGTAAAATCACCCGTACGGTAGGCTCCGGCCAGTTCAGTGGTAATCAAACGATCGGTTACATCATCGCCAAATACAACATTACTGGGTGCTCCCGGAGGGCCATCCCAGATACGTACGTTTACATGGTTGATGGAAGAAACAGGGCCTGATCCGGTTTGATACCCGAAGAATACCAATGAATCAAGGTACCAGGTTTCGCCGGTAGGTACAACGAGGTCGTCGGCTACACGAAAGCCACTCGACAAAGCGTGTCCGGCACCATAGGTTCCAAGTCCGTCATGCAAGGTAGATGCGTTTGCACCACCCGATCCGCCACCGGCAATGTCAAAGATGGGACCGTTATCATAAATGACCGTTTGGGCCAAAGCAGATAGTCCGGTTGCTAATAGAAATGATAATAAGAGTACAGATTTTTTCATATTTAAAATAATTATAGGGTTTTCAGGTACAATAGTATGAATTAAGTTTCTGTTTTGAAAATTCTCTTGCTAACATTTCCCGAAAATGGTCGCAAAAACCAGACGGTTAAATCTCCTGATCCTATTTGTAACTATTTACATATCAAAATTATGCCTGTTTTTTAAAAAGAGAAAACAACTATCTTTAATAATCCCTAAAATTAATGGCTCAGGTCAGTTTGTCGATAGCTCCGGCAAGTTTGTGATCCTTTTCAGTTACTTTATTTCCGGCGTCATGGGTATTCAATTGAATGGTTACTTTATTATATACGTTGGTCCAGGTTGGGTGGTGGTCCATTTTTTCTGCCACTAAAGCAACCCTGGTCATAAAGGCGAATGCCTCAACAAAGTTTCTGAATACAAAAGTTTTTACCAGCTTATTATTCTCTTCGGTCCACATTATTTTATTTTTTAAAGGCTAATATACATAATTAATTACGCTTTCGCGGATGAATCCCTTGAACAATAAGGAAATAAAAAAGAGCCCTGAAATTTCAGGGCTCTTTTTCAACCTACCTAACACTGGAAAAACTAATAATCAACTTTTTTTAGGATTGTAATCTGCAAGATCCTTTTTAAGCTTTTTCCTTGCATTATGAATGCGAATTTTTACTGTTCCCAGAGGTACCTTCATAAAGGATGCAATCTCTTCATATTTATAACCCTGAAAAGCCATCAGGAAGGGAACCCTCAGGTTTTTCGACAGGGAGTCAATAGCTGTATTAATATCTTTTAAAATCATTTTGCTTTCACCCTGATTGCCGGTTTGGTGAGCATAGGAGTTTAGATAATACTGATTCTCGGAGTCATCATGCGTAATTTGTGACTTGGCATTCCTCCGGTAATTATTAATGAAAATATTCTTCATGATAGTATAAAGCCAGGCTTTCATATTGGTGCCCTCTCTGAATTTATCATGATTAAAAAAAGCCTTCGACATGGTTTCCTGTGTTAAATCGGAAGCATCTTCCATGTTCCTGGTAAGTTTTAATGCGAAATTTCTAAGCGGTTTGTATAAATCGCTTACCCGGTGATTGAAATCTATTTGTGTCATGGTGTAATTTCTTTGGTAGTAAGTAGAACACTATAATTATTATTATCCCATCAATTTACGGACCAAAATTACCCGGGAGGCATGAAATTTAGATGAATTCTAAATAAAGTTGCAAAAACATGATAATGTGATACTTGTAACCATCTGAAAGGATGCAAATTTTTCTCAAAAACGACCTTTTTAAGTTAAAATGAGGCCCTTTGCTCAAATATAACTCCCGGGTTGATTTCAGGAAAGCCCGACAGTTTTGGAACCTGGTATGTATTCGGCGTCAACACACGGGCTTCCAAAACTTTCGCTGAAATGGAGTGCATTCGCAAATGGTGAATCGACTCTTTCAGTTTTTCATCTCTGAACGTAGTAATTTCTAAGGGCCTGATTGCTCGAACCGTTTCGCCGGTGGTCACCGAAACCTGTACTTCATCTGCTTTAAGCACCCTGG
>CAZPKJ010000159.1:0-6987 GCA_964587075.1 uncultured Flavobacteriaceae bacterium
TGATTTGACACTTCAAATTTAATCCTATCTGTCAGACTAAATACTACCTACTACATATTAACACGAACGCATAACATAAGATTAAACGAAATAAAAAAAAGAAGGGCTTTGTTCGGTAATCAAAGTGTGGTGCATCTATCAACCATTTTCGGTAAACGAATAGTGGTGCTTCTAATCCCTTCTTTTTATTTACTTCGTTAATCCCTTCTTCGTCAGACTGTGCAAAAACCCTTTTCCATGGTTCATATTTTCAGGTAACAATATTTGACAAAAAAGCATTGAAGCCCTAATTTTAACAGGCCAAAAAATGTTACTATGAAATACATTGAAGGTTTTGATCACAAGCAGTCGTTTTTGTTGCCTGTATGTATTGAACAGATAATTTATATGTAGATTCACTACTTTTGGGAGAGTTGAATCGGAAATCCTTAAATTGCAATATTTTGAGGGCTATAAATATTTTGAAGGCCAAAAGTTGAAAAGTTGGCTGAAATCACTTTTTTTGTTACTTTTAGTACCCATAAACGGCTACTGTGTATGCCAGCAGAAATCTAAATTTTCTTTTTTAATCCGTATAGCCAGGGTTACGGATTGTAATAGGAATCTTAAATCGGGTTATTGCACGAACTGACGTTAGCTGCAACTTCTCTTTAACAACATTTTGAATCCTATCCCTTAATCAAAACTTCATAAGGTATACCAAAGCTAAAGTGCAAAGACTTAATAGTCTTTAAGGACAATCCTCTTTTTCTATTTAAAAATTCCGAAACTAATCCTTTGGAACCAAAATAGGGTATTAAATCTTTCCCTTTCAAATCCTTTTCATCCATCAATAATTTTATTGCTTCAACTACATCAGGAGCTTCAATTGGGAAATGAACATCCTCATATGCTGAAACTAGAGTTCCCAAGACATCCAACTCATCATACAATTCTGTACCTGATTTAGGATTTTGCAAGATAATCTCATCAATTCTTTTTAACGCCGATTTATAGTCACTCTTTGTTTTGATTGGTTTTATTTTCATCACTTTATACTTAGTGTTATCTTCTTTTCTTAATTATATACTTTAAATCTTAATAATCAAACTTAAATTTTCATTGGATCTATTTTATCATATTCTTTATGTGTTCCAACAAATCTAATGTAAATTTTATTTGATTTTACAAATGCTAAAACAACAATTCTATACTTATTCCCTTTGATATTAAAAATAACTCTGTTATCACCTATAACATCTGCTCCAACAAAATCATTTTTAAGAGCATTCAAACTTTTCCATTTCCCAGATTTTATCTTTGCAAACCATAATTTCAGAGGTTGCTCTGAATCTGCGTGTTTGCCCCAACATTCGATTAATTTCGTACGACTGATTACATGCATAAATTTTTAACTTGTTAAAACTATTTTTTGACTTCATATACTACCTATTTAGTATTTAGATAACAAATATACGAAAAAGTTCTCGTTTTGAGAACTTTTAATTAAAAAATTCGCATTTATACTTGATTTACAGTGCTTTAAATTTTGAAGGTCTAGGTTAGCTGAATTTCAAGAATTAAGCTGCAGCTAACTACCGGTTATCGCAAGCGGGTAGATGTGGGTTTGGAAGCAATCGATTTCATGGTTATATTTGGAATACTCTGACGCAATCGAATTCTTATATCCCGCCTGCGGCAACCGGCGGAACGTTAGACTGTGTGTGCAAAAACCCTTTTCCATGGTTCATATTTTCAGGTAACAATATTTGACAAAAAAGCATTGAAGCCCTAATTTTAACAGGCCAAAAAATGTTACTATGAAATACATTGAAGGTTTTGATCACAAGCAGTCGTTTTTGTTGCCTGTATGTATTGAACAGATAATTTATATGTAGATTCACTACCTTAGGGAGAATTGAATCGGAAATCCTTAAAATGCAATATTTTGAGGGCTACAAACTTTTTGAAAAAAAAGAGAGAAGTTGGTTTAAATCACTTTTTACTGATTGTGTAAATCTAATTTAAACAGATGAGAAGCATGAAATACAAAATTAAATGATATTATGACAAATTACATTGACGGGTTTGTATTTCCTTTACCGGCCCTTTACCTGAACGAATACAAAAGTGTTGCTGAAAAAGTTGCTGAAATTTGGAAAGAATATGGCGCACTGGCATACTTTGAATATGTCGGAGAAGATTTGAAATTAGAGGGCACACGTTCCTTCGTTGAAATAGTGGATTTGAAGCCAAACGAAGTAGTTGTTTTTGGATGGGTGGTTTTTCCTTCCCAAGAGATACGTAATGAAGCAAACCGGCTGGTCCCTCTTGACTCAAGGATGTCGGAGTTAATATCGCCTTTAACCAACCCCCAAAGATTGATTTTTGATGCTGAAAGAATGATTTATGGTGGATTCAGGGAGCTGGTGAAAAAATAACAGGATTATAACAGCAGTCGGGCATCAATTACATCATCCATCTCTTGTACCATTGCTGGAATACAAAGAGTTCATAAATCCGATCGAAGCTGTGCACATGACCGTTTTGATAATGATTATAAAGTGCGCGAATATTGCTGACCGAAAAAATTTCCTGCGATTGTAAAAAGTTCTTGTCAAAACTTTCATCAAACAAAGGACGCAGTTCTTTCATGGCCCACCGGTGCAGTGGCAGTCCGAATCCTTTTTTAGGACGATCGAGTAATTTTTTCGGCACATATTTATGAACTACATTTCTCAGGATGGCTTTACCCTCCTGGTTGCGAAGCTTAAAGTCAGAAGGCAAGGTAGCGGCAAATTCAATGACCCTGTGGTCGAGTAAGGGTTCACGGCCTTCAATACTGGCGAATGAAGTGGCCCTGTCAACTTTTGGAAGAATATCTCCAGCCAGAAAAGTCTGGAAGTCTATAGCTGTGGCCCTGTCAACCTCATTGTTGCTTTTGTTTAAGAGATGATCATTCATGAAATTACTGTATTGCGAAACAAATGGTTGTTTCATGAACCGCTGAATATCCTGCAGAGTAAAAGTCTGGTTAAGCCGGTCGAACAACTCCGAAGCATCTTTTGCATCTAAAAATGTGCGCAGCCGGGTTAATCTGTCAAAATGATAAAGTGGCGCACTTCGTGACCGGTTAATTAAATCGATTCCGGTTACCATGGCTCTTCTTATAACAGATGGTATCCTGAAATACCTTTTATATTGTTGCTTCAGGTAATAATGTTTGGTGTAACCGGCAAATATTTCATCTCCTCCATCTGCGCTAAGCACTACCTTTACATGTTTGGATGCCAGCAACGCCACCAGTACATTTGGAATGGCGCCACCGTCGCTTAACGGCTCATCGTAAATATCGGGCATCATGGGAATTAATTCAAGCGCATCCTGTTCCTTTAAAAGATATTCGGTATGTTCGGTCCCAAGAAAATCACTAACCTCTTTTGCATAAGGCCCCTCATTGAATTCCTCATTTTCAAAAGCGATAGTAAAAGTTTTGATTTTACGGGAACTGTTTTTTTGAATCAATGCGGTTACACAGGTGCTGTCGTAACCCCCGCTTAAAAATACCCCCACCGGAACATCGGCAATCATCCGGTACAAACAGGCTTCTGTAAGGATACGCTCCAACTCGGTTGTTGCCTCTTCAAATGAAATATCCAGCTTTGGCCGGTTAAATACATTCAATACACTCCAGTAATTATGATGACTTATTTTTTTCGATTTTAAATCAATCTCCATCCGGTGCCCCGGTTCTATTTTAGCGGTATTCCTGAATATGCAATAAGGGGCAGGAATATAGCCATGGTGAAAATAGGTTCCTAAAGTATCAAAATCGATTTCCTTTTTAAACCCCGGGTGCATATGAAAAGCTTTTAATTCAGATGCGAATAAGAAAATATTTCCATCCCAGTAATAGTAAAATGGTTTTATACCGGGCCTGTCGCCAAAAACATGAATCTTACCACCGTCGCGATGTAAAATTACAATAGCAAACATGCCTATGAATTTATCAACACACCGAACACCCCATTCCTGAAACGAACGTAGTACTACCTCCGTATCGGTTTTACTGTTGAACCGGTGTCCGCGGGCTTCAAGTTCCTGCCTCAGCGATTTGTAGTTGTATACCTCCCCGTTGAATACTATCATGTCACCGTTGGTTTCGTTAACCATTGGCTGATGACCCGCCATAGATAGATCGATAACAGATAACCTGCGAAAGCCAAATCCGATTTGTACACCGTCCATTTCGCGAAATTCAAACCCTTTATCATCAGGACCCCGGTGCTCGATGGTTTCGGTCATTCGCTCCAGAACACCCGGCTTCGAACTGTTTCCAAAATCAATGTATCCCGTTATACCACACATGCAGTCAAATATACATGAACATGTGAGGTAAAATCAAATAAAATGATAAGTATGTAAACAGCTCTTTACTTTATACCTAACATTCAATGATATAACAAACTAGCGGAAAACGAAGTAATTTGGTGCAATACCTGTGGTAGCGGAATCAAGCAGGTTGAAATTGACATCAAAACGGAACACCGAACCGTTTTGAGTAAACCCGGGAACAAAACCGGCATATATAATTCCCGATACCGGATCGATTCCAAGTCCATAAAATTCCTTCTGAGTCAAAGGTTGAACAGGTAACGCGGTTGCACTTACAGGCAATCGCATTATTTTACCTGTATACCCGTCGGTACCTGCCAGGAAATATAGTTCGGTAGCAGATCCGTTCAGCTGAAGCTTTGACGGATGCTGTGAACTAAGAGTTTGCCATTGTGCTTCAACAGCAAATGTTAGCGGATTAATTTTCCATAACGACCCTGCAATATCATCAGCTGTACCGCCTACAAAATCAGGGCCTGTCGACCCGCCACACAATATCCACAGTTTACCATTGGCATCGAGTTGTATACTGTTCGGATTAACCCCAACCGGTATGGTTGTGGCTACTGTTTCAGTTTCAAGATTGATTATGGTTACTGTACTGTCGCTGTCCCAGCCTCCTACATTCACAACAAACAACAAGTTTCCGGCAATAAGCAATTGTTCAGGACCGCTGCCGGTTGGAACCGAATTAACAATATTGTTATTTATCAAATCAACTACTTTTATTTCGTTAGCGAACCAATCGCTTACATATCCCTTATTCCCTCTGGCAGCCATGTACCTCGGTCCGGCAAAACCTGATATGGTTGCAACACTGTTTAAATTCATGGCGTCGACCACTTCAATTTTTTGAGAGCCATTTACCACCAGGTACAATTTCGATTGGTGAATGGTTGCCGATTGTGTTAAATCGCCAAGTGGAAATCCGTTAATGTTTTCAAAAACATTGTTATGAACAGTATTGTACTGAAGATTTAAAAAAGTTAAGCTGCTGTTACCCGCCCCAAATGCTCCTTCATTCACAATGTAAACCCCTTGCGAAGAGAGGTCGGGCAGATCCTGTTTGTTGTCGTCTTTTTTACAGGAGAAGGTAAATAAAACCAGTACCAGTATGGTATAAATTGCTGTTGTTTTCATTTTGTTTTTATTTTTATTTATCAGAGTTTTATGGTTAAACCGGCATTGTACCATCGGCCCGGAACAGGCCGGTAGGGCAATACCTGGTATGCAGTATTATAAAGGTTTTGAACAGTTGCGTAAAGTTGTATCAAGGTACCACTGAATATAAAATCTTTGCCTGCACGTATAAATGCTGTGTTATACCCGTCGAGGTAAGGGATGTTGTCAAACGTTGTATAACGTATGCCCGTATAGGAATGATGGTAACGGACTTTATATGATAGAAAATGTAATTCGGCGTTTATTCCGGCCATGTGCTGGGGAATTAACGGAAGCTGGTTGCCAATAAGGGTTGCTCCCGATGGGTCGGATGCCGCCCACAGGATGGATTCTGTAAAACCATAGGTCCCCACGAAATGCGCTGTGAAAGAATTGAAACTGCGCTTGTAAGTCAATTGTGTTTCCATACCGCGTGTTTTTACTTCACGCAGGTTGTTGGGCGAATATATTCCTCCGGCAGCAGGTTGCCATGAGATCCAGTTCTCGACAGTCGACTGATAAACGATGAATTTTATCTTCGGAAAATTATTCAGATTTTGAAACATCGTAATACCCGCCTCACTGCTCCAGGCATTTTCGGGTTTCAGTGCGGTATTCCCGCCGGGGACCCAATACAGGTCGTTCATCGATGGCAGGTTATAATGGTTTCCCGCTTTCGCGGATAGTAGAATATTACCGTTCCAAAAAGTTGTTTGAACGGCAAGTTGTGGCGAAAGGGGGGGATTGGCGCCGTTTACAAACTCTTTCCTGATACCGGCAGTAAGGGTCATGCGTTGAACAGGCATAAAATGGATGTTCGTATAAACGCTGTTTTGAAAACGGGATTCAGCATGTTGATATTCTGTAAAATCCGCCATTGAATTTCTGAATGAACTGCCAATATTGCACCTCAGGTGTTTCGATGGATGAAAAATCCATTCGGCTTCTGAATGATAATTGATAACCTTATAAGTCAGATCCAGGTTCTGAATAGTATCGTTGTAGCCTTGAATGTCATTGAAATATCCTGCACGAAGGGATATGGTCATGTTGCTGCCGGTGATTTTGTATCCGGCAAATAATCGCAGGTTACTGTCGAGCTGCGATGCGCCGCTTTCGGGAACCGTCATCATAGGCGGGATTTCGCGGTTGGTAACCTGGTACCAGGCCGATGCCGACAAGAGGTGATTCTTCCGGGTTTTAACATGCATGTCCTGGATAACACCATATCCTTCGGCACAGGCATGTTTTTGGGTCTCTTCAGGTTGATATCGTTTGGCAATATTCAGGTACCTGAAATCATTTTTACCCGAATTAAAAAATATTGTAGTACGCGAAACGATTCGGTTTGAGCTGAATCTGGCTGTGCCTGTAAGACGATAGTTTGAAAAGCTTCCATACTCGGCCGAAACATTTATGCTTCGCTTACTGCCGAAATGTGGTGAGACAGGC
>CAZPKJ010000160.1:0-6983 GCA_964587075.1 uncultured Flavobacteriaceae bacterium
AAAAGATATCGGAACACCAGTTTGAGGTGCCCGCTGCTGATACACTTTTTGATTCACCGTTTATTGCATCACCCACACTGCAAAAAGCGGGTTATGTAATGGACGGTATTCATTTCAACATAGCTCTGCTGGGAGATTGTAATCCCGACTGGCCTAAAATTATCGGCGACTTTGAAGCGTTTACCCGTGTTCAGCTGGATATGATGAAAGAGTTTCCGGCATCCGATTTTCATTTTATTGTTCAGGTGCTGCCTTATAAATTTTATCACGGAGTTGAGCATTTGAATTCAACCGTGCTGGCTCTGGGCCCCGGGTACGAACTGATGAAAACGGAAATGTATAACGATTTTCTGGGAGTTGCATCCCACGAGTTGTTTCATTGCTGGAATGTAAAATCAATCAGACCTGTGGAGATGATGCCTTATGACTTTACCAGGGAAAATTATTCCGGAACAGGTTATGTTTACGAAGGGGTCACAACTTACTATGGCGATTTATTTCTTGGACGATCGGGTTTTTTTACGTTGCAGCAGCTTCTGGATGAATTGAGCCAGCGTTTGCAGAAACATATGGATAACCCGGGCAGGTTTAATTACTCGGTAGCCGAATCATCGTTTGATACATGGCTTGATGGATATACTCCGGGTGTGCCCGGACGAAAAACATCCATTTATGATGAAGGTTGTTTGCTGGCCTGGATTCTGGATTTTATGATCCGCTCATCAACCGATTCAAAAGAATCACTCGATGAAGTCATGCAGGTTTTGTACTTTGATTTTGCGAAAAAGGGCAAAGGGTATTCGGGAGATGATTACCGTACTACCGCAGAATTGGTTGCCGGAAGAAGTTTCGAAAGTTTTTTCCGGGAATTCGTACTATCGGCCTGCTCACTGGAGAATTTACTTTCTGAGGTTATCAGTCTGGCAGGATTAAAAATGGAAGTTGTAAAACACAGTAACAGATGTGAACGGCAAACCGGAATGAAAACAGAATTTCGCCAGGGCAACCTGTTTGTTACATCGGTACATCCTGGTTCGCCTGCCTCCGCCGCAGGAATTGTAAAAGATGATGAACTGATAGCCATTGCCGGAACTCGAATAGAGAACAATTTGAACGAATTGTTTCAGTTTGTTTCTTCCGGAAACCCCACTGTTGAATTGACAATTGCCTCAGGAAAGAAATTACGAACCGCAGCCCTGGCTATTTCGGAAAGTAGTTTTTTCAGTAAGTATAAAATTGTTTCTGACGATCAGCTCACACATTCCCAATTGGCGTTCAGGCAATCGTGGCTGAAGAAGTAATCAAGGTAATGATTGTTCCTGAAATATAATATGCTCCGGGTTTGCCATAGTAATTTTTACTTAATTCTTATTTCAACCGTTATGAATGTTACCTATCCCGCCACAGGCAGCGGACAAACTCTGGCAAAGTTTGATGTACAGGGCCACCGGGGCTGCAGGGGACTTATGCCCGAAAATACCATCGCGGGTTTTATTAAAGCCGTTCAGCTTGGGGTGACCACAATTGAGATGGATGTGGTGATTGCTGCAGGTGAATATGTTTTAGTTTCGCACGAACCTTATTTCTCGGGCGAAATTTGCATCCAGCCTAACGGTGAGGAGATAAGAAAAGATGCCCGGGAAAAATTTAATATTTTTCAAATGAGCATGCATGAAATCAAACAGTTTGATTGTGGCAGTAAAATTCATGACCGGTTTCCCCTTCAGGCTAAGTTTGCCGCCTCAAAACCGTTGCTCGAAGAAGTAATAACGGCAGTTGAAGCATATACATTGCAAAACAATTATACTCCGGTTTATTATAATATCGAATTGAAATGTTCGAAGGCAGGTGATGAAATATTTCATCCGTTACCCGATGTATTTGCCAATATGGTGATGGGTTTACTTTTGAAACACCAGATCGAACAACGGACCATAATCCAGTCGTTCGATACAAGACCTCTCCAGTACCTGAAGCAAAAACATCCTGACATTACCCTTGCATTGCTGGTTGAAAATAACCGGGGGATAAAGCAAAACCTGGCTAAACTGGGCTTTAATCCTGATATATACAGTCCGTATTACAGGCTGCTTTCAAAAAACAAAGTTGATCAGTTGCACCGGCAGGGCATCCGAGTGATACCATGGACGATCAACGATGAACGTATTATGAAAAAGATGATAAGTGCAGGCGTAGATGGAATCATAACCGATTATCCAGATAAATTATCGGACTTGATCAATGATCGTATGCGATAACTGAAATTTCGACATTGGCATCTTTTGGCAGTCGCGAAACCTGTACCGTTTCGCGGGCAGGGTATTCCTTTTCGAAACAGGAACCGTATATTTCATTTACCGACGAAAAATCATTCATATCGCGGAGGAATATGCATGTTTTAATTATGTTGCCAAAACTTAATCCTGCTTCGTTCAAAATAGCCAATATGTTGTTCATGACCTGTCTGGTTTCGTCCTGAATATTATTTTGAACCATGGAACCGGTAGCAGGGTCGATAGCAATTTGCCCGGAAATATACAGGGTGCCGTTAACTTTTACTGCCTGACTGTAAGGTCCTATAGGTGCTGGCGCCCCCTGGGTTTGTATAATGGTTTTCATACGGGTGATTTTTACCGGGTAAAGATAAGCCCTTTGCGTGATATTCAGGCAACTACACATTTTTTGTATCTTTGCCGTCAAATAAAAGTTTTGACCGCTCTATCGCTGTAATGCCGAAAGGTACTGCAGAGGAAAGTCCGGACAACACAGGGCGCCACACTTCCTAACAGGAAGGTCGGCCGGAAGTGATTCCGGCAGAACAGAAAGTGCAACAGAAAGCTACACTACCAGGCTGTACTCTTTGGGTGCAGTTTGGCAAAGGTGAAAACGTGAGGTAAGAGCTCACGGCGTGGTGTGGCGACACACAACGCGGGTAAACCTTGTGGGTTGAAAGGCCATGTACACGGAGTTACAGATTCAATGAATCTGTATATAGGCGGCCCGCCTGAATCCGGGGGTAGACCGATTGAGGCTGACAGTGATGTTAGTCCCAGATAAATGATAGAGCCATGCTGCGGTGAGCTTTTGCAAACCGGGTGTGGACAGAATCCGGCTTACAGGTCAAGCTTTTATTTTTTTTTGTGATTTTTCCTTGCAACTTTACACACCAGTTTTACCGGTTCAGCCATTATGCGGAAATTGCTCATTTATTTATCAAACAGCCACGAAAACATATTCAAGGCATTTATCATCCTGGTGGCACTTTGGTTGATGGCCATCATGCTGCCACATAAGGTCCGGTATAAGTTTGATATTAAAAAAGGGGCGGTATGGAACTACGATGACCTGGTGGCACCTTTTGATTTTGCCATCTATAAAGACCCCGATTCGCTTGAAGCGGAAAAGATCAGGATAGCTTCGAGTGTATTACCACATTTTGTGTTTGATACTACCGCATTTGGTACCGCAATGAGTGAACTGGAGAGAAGACTTTCCACTGTTGCAGCCGGCAGTATACAACGTGCCCTGATGATTGAATCAGGTAAACACATTTTGTCGGAGTTGTACAGTCAGGGTATTGTAAATCCCTCCGACGTCGACAAGGCCGGTCCAAAAGGAAGAGTCATGGTTGTAACGGGTAAGTTGTCCCGGTCGGCATTCATTTCCGACTTTCATACTCCGGCATCGGCAGGGTCATTTCTTTCGTCAGGCGCCGGTTTACCCCTTGCCGGAGATACCGAACAGCTTGTAACCTTAATCGGCCGCATAATAACGCCTAACGTTTATTACGACGCTGCAATTACCACACTGGTAACCGACCAGCAGCAAAGAATGGTTTCGGCCACTTATGGAATGATCCGCAAAGGCGAGTTGATTATCAGCCGGGGGCAGCAGGTTTCAGGCGATAAGTACATGTTACTTGAATCACTTCGTAAAGCAACCAATGCTTCACAACCCGACTCCGATACCATCCGTGAGATTTTCCTGAGCCAGGTGATGGTTATTGCTATCTCCGTAGCCATGTTATTGCTCTTTTTGGCATTGCTTCGTAAAGATATATTCGCCGACAACCGGAAGCTAACACTTATTTTCACCTTAATGATAATGGTAGTTGGTATTTATACCGGGGTGTTGCGCATGTCAACTCTTAGCGTATATGTTGTACCGTTATGTATTTTACCTGTTGTGATCAGGGTGTTTTTTGATACCAGGCTGGCATTATTTACACATGTTTCCACCGTGCTGATACTTGGTTCGGTTGCTCCAAATGGTTATGAATTTGTATTCATTCAGGTAATTGCAGGTATGGTAACCATTTTCAGCGTTAGCAACTTGCGGAAGCGTGCCCAGCTTTTTGTATCGGCAGGCATGATATTAATCGCATATGTTGTTTCGTATCTCACCCTGGCAGTTTTACATGAGGGAAATATCAGTGATATTGAAATTTCAAATTTATACTGGCTCACAGGAAACGTGTTGTTAACATTGTTCGCTTACCCGATGATTTATATTTTCGAAAAAGTGTTCGGCCTTACTTCCGATATTTCGCTTATGGAATTATCCGACACCAATTCGCCGCTGCTAAGAGAATTATCCATAAAAGCTCCCGGCACTTTTCAACATTCCATGCAGGTTGCCAATCTGGCCGAAGCAGCAGCATTCAGGATAGGAGGGAATACTTTGCTGGTTAGAGTTGGCGCGCTTTACCACGACATCGGCAAAATGGATATGCCCCTTTATTTTATCGAAAACCAATCTACAGCTGTAAATCCCCACGACGAACTTTCGTTTGAGGAAAGCGCTTCTATTATTATCAGTCATGTTATAAAAGGTATCGAAAAAGCAAGAAAGCATAAGCTTCCCGATTTGATTATAGATTTTATCAGAACGCACCATGGTACCAGCATGGTTCAGTATTTTTATCAGTCATTCTTAAAAAACTTCCCGGAAAAAATTGTGGATGAAGAAGATTTCAGATACCCCGGTCCGTTACCATTTTCAAAGGAAACCGCGGTATTAATGATGGCCGATTCAGTTGAAGCATCGTCCCGTTCACTTAAAATTATCAATCACGAAACTATCAATCAACTGGTTGATAATATCATCGATAAGCAAATTGAGAATCAGCAGTTTGTTAACTGCGACATTACGTTTAAGGATATTTCTTCCATCAAGAAGATTTTCAAAAAAATGCTTATGAGCATTTATCATGTTCGGGTAGAATACCCGGGCCGTTAACATGCATTTCAGGAAATGGATCAGATCCATGCTGCACCAATTGTAACAAGGCCGCTTTTTTCTTATTCAGGGTGATTAATATCACCAACTGTTACTATAAACATGGTTTAGTTTTGGTTTTCTAAACTAACTTATCATGTTGAATCGGTTACTGTTTCTGCTCATGCTTATCCCGGCGACTTCTATCGCCCAAAATCCTTTGATAATACCCGACACAGTGAGCGGTCAGGTTATAAATCTGGATATAATGCCCGGAAGCCGCACTTTTTATTCCGGGGTCGCTACTGCTACTATTGGTGTGAACGGCAATTACCTTGGACCTACAATACTCCTGCAAAAGGACGACTTTGTGTCTTTTAATGTAACAAACAGCATCCAGGATACTACAACCTTGCATTGGCATGGTCTTCATGTACCGGCTGTTGCCGATGGAGGACCTCATATTTTCATCAATCCCGGCACAACCTGGTCGCCCTCTTTTCAGGTAAAGGATATTGCATCCACTTACTGGTACCATCCGCATTTGCATATGAAAACAGCCGAGCATGTAACCATGGGAGCAGCGGGGTTAATTATAGTTCGCGATAATGATGAGAGCCAGTTAATTTTGCCCCGTACTTATGGTGTTGATGATATTCCTCTGGTGGTGCAAACAAGAGCCTTTAATGCCATGGGACAGTTTGTTGTGGAGTCGGCACTCGACACTGCGGTCCTGGTGAATGGTACTTTGGATGCATTCGTTGATATACCGGCAAATATTGTCAGGTTTCGCCTCCTGAATGCGGCCACCGAACGGTCATTCAATTTCGGATTTTCAAACAATATGGTGTTTCATGTAATTGGAAGCGACGGCGGTCTGCTGAATGCCCCTGTTGCTATGTCGAGACTTTTATTGTCACCGGGTGAACGCGCCGAAATACTGGCTGATTTTACCGCAATGCAAAATCAAACCATCAGTTTGATGAGTTATGCATCACAAATCCCGGCAGGAATATACGGAGCAACCAATCCACAGGCTGCTGGTGTAAACATCATCCCGGGTTATGGTTCAAACCCGCTAAATGGTAACGATTTTGATTTGTTGCTGTTGAATATTGGAGCCGGTTTACCTGGTGGAATAAATTTAATTCCTTCTGCTTTGGTACCTGTGAATCCAATTCCTGCATCCAGCGCAGTAAAAACACGAACGTTTACATTTATGCCTGAAGTGATGGGCCCAACGGGCAGTTTAATAGGTCCTTTTGTTATCAACATGATGCCCTATGATATGATGATGATCAATGACACCATCATATTGAATGATATTGAAATATGGGAGCTCACCAACCAGACAAGAATTTCGCATCCGTTTCACATACATGATGTCCAGTTTTATATTCTTGATATTAATGGGGTTGCGCCACCTCCGCACATGAGTGGAAGAAAAGACGTTGTATTGGTACCGCCACAATTGGGAACGGTACGGTTTATTGCAGCATTTGAAGATTATGCCGATCCTGTTTTCCCATACATGTACCACTGTCATATGCTAACACATGAGGATGGTGGTATGATGGGCCAGTTCATAGTGATTGATACACTTACTTCATTACACCCGGTTTTTACAGAGCCTGGAACTTCACTAATGGTGTATCCCAACCCGGGAAAGGTAGCGGATGATATTAAAGTTGTATATTCTTCAACAGAGCATGCGGAATTGAGAGTTACAGACATTACAGGCAAACTACTTTTGAGCAGGATTCTCA
>CAZPKJ010000161.1:0-6921 GCA_964587075.1 uncultured Flavobacteriaceae bacterium
AAAGCGGGAGTGAGCAGCGAAAGTTCATGTTTAAATCGGCCAGCGACACCGAAGTTATCCTGGAGGCATTTGCAGCTAACGGCCCTTCATTTGTTCAGAAGCTCAACGGCATGTTCGCGTTTGCCATATATGATACGGTGCTTAAAGAACTGCACATATACCGCGACCGGCTTGGTATCAAACCCCTCTACTTTTTCTGGGATGGAAAAAACTTCGCATTCGCATCGGAACTGAAAGCACTCAAAAAATTAACACAACTGCCCTTCGAGATTAATAAAACCGCTATTAAAAAGTTCCTTCACCTTGGATATATTCCCGCGCCCCACTCTATCTATAAAAATATTTTTAAGCTTAAAAGTGGCAGCTACCTGAAGTTAAACAAAGAGGGCCTCGATGTTAAAAAATACTGGAACCTCAATAATCATATCAGCAATAACATTATTACACAGTCGGACCAGGCTATGGTAAAACTGAGTGATTTACTGATAAGTTCGGTACAATATCAGCTTAAAAGCGATTTACCATTTGGCGTGTTTCTAAGCGGCGGAATCGATTCATCACTTATAACCGCACAGGCCGTAATGCTGTCAAGTATCAAAGTAAATACCTTTTCAATAGGCTTTGAGGAAAATAGTCATAACGAATCGGAATATGCCAAAGCGGTGGCGCAATATCTTGGAACTAAACATCACGAATTTATTGTATCCTATAAGGACGCGCTGAAACTTATTGATTCTATTACCGATACCTACGACGAGCCATTCAGCGATTCATCGTGCATACCAACCATGCTGGTTTCGAAACTGGCCAAAGAGTATGTAACGGTAACCCTTTCGGGAGAAGGGGGCGATGAGTTATTTTATGGTTATGGCGCCTACAAGTGGGCTTCCTACCTGAGTAATCCCGTGGTAAAGGCGCTGCGCCGACCCGCAGCGTATATGCTCAATCAGTTACCATCACGATACAAGCGCGTGGGCCGTCTGCTCGATTACAACAAGTCGGGAAATATTATGAGCCATATATTTTCGCAGGAACAATACCTGTTTGCCGAAGATGAGGTAAATAACATATTGAATGTTGAAATTGCCGACAACGGACCTACCGAGTCGGAAACGCATTTTGAGTCGGTTCTCAGGGTACTCAGCGACAAGGGAACCAGCGGAAGGCTGGGCGTATCGGAGCGAAAACTTTCTGCCATTGAACTGCAGGCGCTGTTCGACCTCGAGAACTACCTTCAGGATGACCTGCTCACTAAGGTTGACCGGGCCAGCATGAAATATTCCATTGAAACCCGGGTGCCATACCTCGATCACCGGATGGTTGAGTTTGCCATAAACCTGGCCCCGGACCTCAAATACCGGAATGGGGTATTTAAGTATATTCTTAAAAAAGTATTGTATCAATATGTTCCAAAACAACTTTTCGACCGGCCAAAACAGGGATTTGCCATTCCATTGAATAAATGGCTGCGTGTTTCATTAAAATACCTGATCGACGACCATCTTTCGGAAGCGAAGATTCAAAAATATGGCATTCTGAATTACCAGGAAACGAAATTACTTACTGATAAATTTTTCAACGGGGCCGACTTTTTATACAATCGCATCTGGCAACTGATCATATTGCAGATGTGGTTCGAAAAGAATCACGACTGAACCGGCGTGAACTCAGGGTCTTTTTCTGCGGCCGGCTCAGGCAAAACCTCCTCCTGTTTAGCCTTCCTCGTAACATAGAGGTGTTCCATGATAAATAAACTGGCAATAAAAAACGGGATTACGGGAATTTTGTAACGCACCAGGCTCCCGAAATTACTGGTTGAAATTCCAACCGAAAAAGCGAAGAACAAACTGAAAATAAGTGAAAATGTAAGCAGGTGGTTCTTTGCCAGCATAGGAATCATTCCGAACAACCGGATCCTGATAAGTACTTTTAAGGTAAGCAGCAGAATAAAAAAGTTTTCGAGCCCCGACATGAGCATTACAATGTTGTTTGCCTCCCATAAATAAGGTCTGAACACTGCAGCGTTAATGGCAGCAGGTGCCTTAGCAAGCATACTTGGTATGGTAGGTTCGAAATCACCAATATCAAAAGTGTTTCCGCCATAGTAATCCGCTTTCAGGTCCTGGTTGGTTACCACTGCTTTCTCAAGTACCTTGTCTACTGAATAATGGCCAAGGATATTGCTCATGTTGGCCAGCATAGCATATCCTCCAACAATAGCCAGTGAAAGTAAAAATGGTCCGATTAAAACCCTGATAAAACCACTACGGATGTTGCCTATATGTTTATTCACAAACCAGATAATGGATCCGGGCAGAAGCGCGAAAATGATGTAAGGTTTGATCATCAGAATGAAAAAGGATGAAATAATTATTGTCACCAGATTTCCCCTGATTTTCTCCTTACGGATGAGTAACATATAAAATGAATAGGTATAAAATCCCACACAGGCCAGTGTGATGGTATCCTTTAATATTCCCGAGCCCCAGAAAAAAACACTGGGAATAAACAAAATGGCTATGGCCATCTGTTTTTTTAATTCGGGAAACTCCATGATAAATACCTTGTAGAGCTTCCAGGTTCCTACATAACTTACTACAGCGAATAACAGCGTGGCTACAATGTAGCTGCCTGCGCTTACAATTACAAAAGGAGCCGTTATCCGAACCACATAAAACGTAGCTGTATCATCACGCGCGTATATGGGAAGCCCGGTTTCCTGATTAAAGTAAATATAAAATGTTTGCATGGTTAACCCGTCGCGCATAATGACGAAAAAACCGGCAGGATCATGAAAAAGCAACCGCATCATGCACAATGCATCGTTGTAATAATTCACCGTGTCGCCCCCGCCATAATACACCGCGTAAATAAGACATAAGGCAATACCGCCTAATAACTTAACATATAACCCTTTTGTAAAGTACTTGTACTCGGGATGCGTTTCAATCATCCGGTACTTCTTTATCCGTGCTAAAATCACTATGATCAGAAAAGCAATGGGACCGTATAAATAATCGACTAACGAGAAATAATTCATAGAATAACCGGCCTTTACACCGTTTCAAAGATAGAAAACCTGAATTTAACGGAACAGGCTGTAGTTCCAGTTCAGCAACAATGCTGTAATTGCAATATTAAAATTATATATGGCACTACCATGTACCTCAAACAAAGTATACAGGATAGCATAACTTATTCAATTTCAATTATTTTAAAACACTGCGAGGATTCTAACCGGCACCGGACGGCAGGCATGAATTGCCCTTTTGATTCAACGAGATACCTGTCAGAAAATTATCTGCTGCAAATGACGGGCTTTCGTTGACATTAAAAAAAGATGTATCTTCGCAGCCAATTTTATAAAACCTCAATCATGAAGCAAACTGCATTATTACTTTCTTTATCGTTCCTGGTGTTTACGTTCACCTCTTGCGACGGTCAAAAAAAGGACAAATCGTCGTCGGACGGTAAATTAAACACACAAGTTGATTCTGTTAGTTACGGAATAGGGGCAACCATTGGAAGGAATCTGAAAAAAGATGGTCTTGACTCCATAAATGTGGACCTCCTTTCAAAAGGAATCAAGGAAATTTTTGAAGGAAAAGAATCAACCATGACCTCTGAGCAGGCCCAGGCGGTAATTGGAACGTACATCCAGGGAATGCAGGCGAAAAAGCAAGAAGCGAATATTGCTACCGGAAAAGCATTTTTAGATGAAAACAGCAAGAAAGAGGGAGTAATCACACTTCCAAGCGGACTGCAATACTCGGTAATAACCATGGGTACCGGCGCCAAGCCCGGCCCCGAAGACAAAGTGACCACACATTACCATGGCACCCTGCTGAATGGAAAGGTTTTCGATAGTTCAGTAGAACGCGGCCAACCTGTTTCATTCGCAGTGAACGGCGTTATTCCGGGATGGACCGAAGCATTACAACTGATGCCGGTTGGTTCAAAGTGGAAACTCTTTATCCCTTCGAACCTCGCTTATGGCGAACGCGGAGCGGGAGGCGACATAGGGCCAAACGAAACCCTGATTTTCGAAGTTGAATTGATTTCAATTGACAAGTAAGAAAATAAAAAACCCGGCTCATCACCGGGTTTTTTTTATAGGTTCACTTTAGGCAGGGTGAAATAAAATGCCGCCCCTTTTCCGGGTAACGATTCCACCCACATGTGACCTCCCGATTCCTCTATCATTTTTTTAGCTACCGGTAGGCCAATACCCGAATTTTCATAGTTGTCGATTCCTGAAAGTGTTTGAAACAGATCAAATATTTTCGACTGGTCGTCGCGGGCAATACCCGGTCCGTTATCAGCTATCATAAACTGTACCTGGTCGTCGATCTCCTTTACCTCTACCGTTACCGACTTATCCTGATTATGATTGTGCTTAATGGAATTCGATAACAGGTTTTGAAGCACCTGGCTGATAACAATTCGTGTTCCGGCCAGTTCGGGGACTTCGGATTGTATGTTAAATAACACCTTTTTATCTACATCAACCGTTTCAATAATTTCATGTATGAGGTCATCAATCCGGATCCACTCCGTTTTGGCATTCACATGCCCCGATTTAGAGTACTCGAGTACCCCTAAAATCAGGTTTTCCATTTTTACAATCTGTTTATCAATGAGGCGGAGGTGCGACTGTCCTTCGGAAGATAATGTATCACTGCAATCTTCGCGGATCCACTGGGCGATGTTTTTGATCCCCCGCAAGGGTGTTTTTAAATCATGCGAAACTATATAGGCGAATTCCTTCAAGCGTGAGTTTGAACGCTGCAGCTCGGATGATTTTTGTTCAATGATTTCATTCTGAACAGCCATCCATTCATTGGTTTTTACCAGCTCCATTTTTGAAATCAGCATCGACTTCACCGAGTTATACCTGAATACAATCATGGCCAGCGAAAACACCGAACCAGCCAATACCAATAATCCGCCATCGGCCATAAATTCTTCCAGAGGTAACGGTGAGTTTACCGCGAAAAATACGGCGTTTACGGTTAACAAACAGACAAAATATACGATAGCCAGCGGCAGGTTCCATAGCAAAACCATACTTGCTCCGACAAAATCGACCAGGTACGACAGTGCATTATTATGGATATTATCCAGGGTTGAATAACTGAATATATAAGCGTCCTGTGATGTTATAACCATCAGAATTACAAAGCCTGTAATACCCGGGTTATTATTAATCCAGGGCTTGTAAAGGATGCTGAACAGTACAAAAAACGCTACGGTTACACGGATTACCATGAGCTCCGACCACATATCATGCAGCGATATATAGTCGATCAATCCAAAAACCGGATTCAGTAAAACAGCAATGAATGAACCGATAAACAGATACCTCGACTGAATCTTATTCAGTTCCTGTTTCCAACCTGTTTCTCCAACCTGGAATTTTGTATGGGCAGTAGCGGGCAAGGGCAGTAGTAAATAAAAGTGAACATTAAGAATGAAATAGAACGATACAAAGGTTAACCCGGTTCTGAGAAAAAGCAGCAGGAAATGCCACCTTCAATTACAAGGTAAAAAGTTAAAATTGTGATCCGGTTATTTAAGTCCTGTGGCCGATTTATAGTAATGTTCACTGATACTGAGTGCCGAACGAAAATAAAATACACCACCCCAGCTATAAACCACTTTTGAAAATATGGACTCTTTTCCGGCATTTCTTACAGTAACCCGGGTTATTGTTCGGTTTGGTTCAACAATTTCTTCGACCGAAATACCGGGTAACTTTTCATACTCCGCGGATAATTGACTGGTTTTTGACGCCGATTGCAACAGATTGGCATTAAGCCTGTTATCGTTGACAATCGTGCCTTTGGCCTTTGAAATTCCGGCATCCTGTTTTTTAATGGCTTCGGCATCGCGGATGGAGGCAGATTCCTCATTTTCACCCTTTGAAAGTGTTCCTTTTGTGGTACCCGACCCTTCACCACTACCTGAACCTGCCGAAAACGCATCATTCCCGGTTCCCGATGTGGCGGTTTTTCGAGAATCGTCGCCCGACGTAGCCTGCTTTTTCACGGCCTGTGTATCATTGCCGGAACCTGCATTTAAGGTTTTACGAGCTTCAGTTTCTTCGGCGGCTTTTAGCCTGGCGCGCTCCTCTTCTTCAATTTTGGCAACAGCCTGCTTTCGCTGCTCTTCTTCCATGGTTGCTTTAGCCTGCAGCCTGCGTTGTTCCTCCTCCAGTTTCTTTTGCTTCTGTTCCTCTATGGCCAGCAGGCGAGCCTCCTCCGCCGCTTTTTTGTCGGCTTCCTGTTTTGCCTTTAACGCTGCCCTTGCAGCTGCTGCTTCCTCCTGTTTTTTCTTTTCTTCTTCTTTTTTACGGGTTTCAGCAAGCGCTTTTTCCTCGGCCTGCTTTTTCTTTATCTCCTCTTCGGCTTGTTTAAGTGCCGACTGAATTTGTTTGGTATAATCAGTGTCGTAATCAAAATCGTCAATCAGCCTGTTATAGGATATTTTTCCAACCGGCTGGTTGAATACAACAATATTGACCCCATCATACTGCCTGAAAAGATTCACTTCAAAGTTGAACGGATAAAATCCCTGCCTGGTCCTCACCGGAGGTGCTGTGGTATTGAATGCGATCCGTTTTGTGATATACCCAGGCTTTGAAAATGAAATGATATAATCGGCGTTCATATTCAGGTCCAGATCGAATTTGGCAACCCCGGGCATCGAAAAACTCTCTCCCGTACTGTTATTCTTTAAAACTACCGAAACCGATTCAAAGTCGCCATCTTCAATCTTCAGCTTCACGGGGGCTTTGATACGGTCCTGGCCCGGTAAGAGCGTAACCATAAACAATAATGGCACAATAATGGCTAAGAACCGGAGCCGGGCAATATGAATTTCAGTTTGATGGTACATGAATAGGGGTAACAGCCTGTGTTG
>CAZPKJ010000162.1:0-6905 GCA_964587075.1 uncultured Flavobacteriaceae bacterium
TTTGATATGTATAACTTTACCGGCAAGAATGATATAAGTACCAGATGATACACCTCAAAATAATAATTCATCCATGGTGATACTGTCTTTAAAAAGTTTACCTTTAACCCGAACCTTAAATCTGATGCCCATGACACGATTTTTACTTTCAATTTTACTGGCTTGCTTCGTACAAAACATCGCTTTAAGCCAATCGCCGCTAACTCAATATTTCGACGGCGCCGATACCCTGCCCAACCAATCGCTGTTTATAACTATTGATACTGCAGCGGGAAACATCTGGCAAATTGGGCAACCCCAAAAAGTTTTATTTGACAATGCATTTACACAACCCAATGTTATAGTAACCGATACCCTGAATACGTACCCGGTGAATAATGTATCGTCATTCAGCTATAAGGTAAACAGCTGGCAGTGGCCCTTCGGGATTTTGGCTATTCAGTGGATGCAGAAGCTCAACATGGATTACGACCATGATGGAGGTATCATTGAATATTCAGCAAACAACGGTGCCACCTGGACCAACGCGTTCAACGATCCCTATGTATATAATTTTTACGGCTTTGATCCTGCTAATGCCGATACGCTTTCAGGTGGCGAATACGCGTTTAGCGGAACTGATAATATCTGGAGAAATATCTGGCTTTGTTTTGATATCTCCTGGTTATCGTCGCAGGATACGCTCATCATCCGCCATACCTTTAAATCCGATTCGGTTGACACCGGTAAAGAGGGCTGGATGATAGATAACTATTGGGTGGCGCCTACTATTATTCATACCATTGGCGAAACGGAGCAAAAAGATTATCTGAAGGTTTTTCCGAATATCACTGATGGTGTTGTGAATATCCAGGCCAAAAAAATTGATGCCTATCACATTATCGAAAAACTTGAAGTTTTAAATTCAGCCGGGCAGGTGATTCAGAGCTTTGCAAATGTACCAACGCGTTTTTATATCGATATAAAAGACCATCCGCCAGGCAGTTATTTTGTGCGTGTAAAAACCAATATCGACAGCGGTACATTCCCTGTTATCCTGTCGGGAAACAGGAAATAATGAGCCGGTTAACAGGAACCGTTTCTGTTGCACTGCTGTTGTTTGTACTGATGAATTCCTTTCATCAGTCTGCGGATGACAAACTTACTCCCTATCCGTTTCCAAAACTTCATTTCTTTCCCGAAATGCCGGTTTCGCCTGACAATCCGGTTACGGTAGAGGGGGCATCGCTTGGGCGCTACCTTTTTTACGACACTTTGCTCAGTAAAAACTACAACCTTTCATGCGGATCGTGTCACAGGCAGGAAGCGGCTTTCAGCGACAGCCCCGAACGATTCAGCGATGCAGGAAACGGGCCTGAACTTTTGCGTAACACACCCCCACTGTTCAATCTTGCCTGGTATCCTTCGTACTTTTGGGACGGACGGGCTGCAACGATAGAGGACCAGGTGCTGCATCCCATTCGCGAAGGGGGCGAAATGAATGCGGGAACTGATGAGATAGTAAACCGGCTGAATAACCATCCTGTTTACCCTCAAAAATTTGAAATGGTTTTTGAAGCAACAACCATCGACAGCAGCCATCTCGCGAAAGCGCTGGGACAATTTTTAAGAACTCTCATTTCGCATAATTCTAAATTCGACAAAGTGCTGCGAAGGGAATTAACATTAAACAAGGATGAATACGATGGATTTGTGCTGCTGAATGAACAAAACAAGGGCAACTGCCTGCATTGCCATACCAGCGACTCGGATGTACTTGGCACTACGGCGCAATTCAGCAATAACGGCCTCGACTATGTTAAAAATATTCATGATTTCAAAGACAAGGGTCGCGGCGGTATTACCGGAAACACCAATGATTATGGCCGGTTCAAGATTCCAACACTAAGAAATATTGTACTCACAGCTCCCTACATGCACGATGGCAGGTTCAATACCATTGATGAGGTGCTCAATTTTTACAATACATCGGTACAACCATCACCAACGCTCGACTCCAAAATTAATCCTTCGAAGCATCTTGCACTGAACCTCACACCGGATGAGCTGGAAAAGATGAAGTCATTTTTATTTACGCTCACCGATAGTGTTTTCATCATGAATCCCGAATTTTCAAACCCGTACCTCTTACATTAAAAAACCCCGAAAGCCGGGTATTTACTTTTGCTTTATAATTGGCAATATTTTTCCGTAAGTCAGTTGTCGCCATATCCACTCCAGTGGTCCATAGTAAAAATACTTAAGCCAAAGTGTGCTAAAGGCCACCTGAAATAAAAAAACTGCTAAAGCAATGGGTAAGTATACCGCTGGTCCGCTTTTGGTCGCCAGCGAGAGACCGATTCCATAGTAAATAAAAATGCCCGCGAATGTTTGAAAAATGTAATTCGACAATGCCATTTTCCCAACCGGGGCAAAAATTTTCAACCACGATGTGCTGCTGTGTTTATTCCAGTGTATGATAATGGTTGCTGTATAAGCAAGACTCAGCGGTATCACACTCACTGCATAAAACAAGGTGTCGGCCAAGCCTGTAACTTCAGGAAGGTGCACCTGGTCAAAATGGAACCAGGCGTAAAGCAACGATGCCGGAAGACCAATTAAAAAGCCCCACTTTCTGATATATATTAAACCCGGAGCATAACTTTCGGGGGGTGCTGCTTTCAGCTTTCGTCCGGCTACTAACCCAACCAGGAACATGGCCAGTACTTTCGGTATCCTGTTGCTTTCAACAATGTATTCGTATCTCCAGTAAAATGCTCCCCGGCACCAGTTCAAAATACTGGTATAAGTGTTATGATCTGCCAGGTATGTTCTGAAGTTTTGTTCGGTGATACCCGAAGCGGCATCCACTTCCAATGCCAGTGCTTCGAGCCGGTTGGATAAATTCCAGCTGTTATTTGAAAGAACTTTGGCCAGATCGAAAAACATGGGTGAAAAAACAAGAAAAACCGAAACAATAATTAATGTCCTGCTTGTTAATCCGGTAAATAATGGCAATACCATTCCGATTACAGCATATAATAATAAAATGTCGCCCTCCCAAAGCAGAAAAAGGTGTCCAAGGCCAAGCATTGCCAGTACGGTTAAGCGCCTGTAAAAGATCAGCAGCGGACTCTTCCCTCTCAAAGCTGTACGTTCAAGAATTATAGTAAATCCAATTCCAAAAAGTAAAGAAAACAAACTGTAAAACTTTCCTTCAACAAAAGTAACCAGCAGGAAGTCCAGCAGGCGGTCGAAAGGAGCTGTTGACAGCTGTTCCCTTGCTTCTTCCTCCATGAACATATAAAGTGAAAAATTTGAGCTGTTGGCCAAAAATATGCCTAAAATGGCAAATCCCCGCAACACATCGAGTATAACAATGCGTTCGGGTGAATTTACAGGAGGAGCCGGATTTTTCACCGGGTGAAAATACAACTTGATTGGATGTAATTTACATACGGCTCATAATTAGTATAATTTATCCCGCATGGCATTAAACCGGAATTTTGTAATTTTACCTTCCCAAAATAAAAATCTATTATGTCTGAAGCAATCCGGAAATTAGAACCGTCGGTTTTATGGAATTACTTTGCCGACCTGAACGCGGTTCCGCGCCCATCGAAAAAAGAAGAAAAAGTGATCGCCTTCATCAAAAACTTTGGTGAATCGCTTAACTTACCAACGCTGGTTGATGAGGCCGGTAATGTTATTATCAGGAAACCAGCCACGAAGGGGATGGAGAACCGGGCGACGGTTGTTTTGCAAAGCCATTTGGATATGGTGCACCAGAAAAATTCGGATACCAGTTTTGATTTCAGCACACAGGGTATTGAAATGTATACCGATGGCGACTGGGTGAAGGCGAAGGGTACTACGCTTGGCGCGGATAACGGAATTGGAGTCGCGGCCATCATGTCGGTACTGGCGTCGAATGATATGGCACACCCGGCTATTGAAGCATTGTTTATGATTGATGAGGAAACCGGGATGACGGGGGCATTATCTCTTAAAGGAGGTTTGCTTTCGGGAAAATTTTTACTGAATCTCGACACAGAAGAAGATAATGAATTAACCATTGGTTGTGCAGGCGGGATTGATGTAACGGCATCGGGTTCGTATGAGCAGGTGTCAACATCTCACGACAGTGGAATGAAAATAAGTGTGAAGGGATTGACCGGAGGGCATTCGGGCACCGACATTCACAAAGGACGCGCAAACGCCAACAAGCTGATGAACCGGATATTGTTCGAATTAAAAATGAAAGCGGGTATTTCGGTAGCCGAAATTGATGGAGGCAGTTTACGTAATGCGATACCACGGGAGTCGTCGTGCACCATTGGTCTGGGTAAAAATAAAGTTAAAGATGTAAAAGATATCCTTCATGCGCTTTCTGAAGTATTCAAAGGCGAATACGGTTTTACCGATCCTAATATCACTATTGAATTTGCTGAGGTATCTGCACCCAAAAATGTTTTACCGGATTCATTTGCAACGGACCTCATCCATGCGGTCTATGCGTGCCCGAATGGCATTTACCGTATGTCGCCTTCCATTGAAGGGTTAGTGCAAACATCCAATAATGTAGCACGGGTATTGGTAAAAGACGGGACATTCACGGTAATGTGTTTAACACGCAGCTCTGTAAACAGCGAAAAAACCGATTTGTCGCAGGCTATAACCTGTGCTTTTGCAACCACCGGCGCCAAAATTAAATCAGGCGGAGCCTATCCCGGCTGGGAACCAAAACCCGATTCAGAAATTGTAAAACTTATGACAAGTATTTACAAAAAGCGCTTTAACGAAACACCACATGTAAATGCTGTTCATGCCGGACTCGAGTGTGGCATACTGGGTACAAATTACCCAAAGATGGAGATGATATCGTTTGGGCCGAATATTTACGGGGCACATTCACCCGATGAAAAGGCACAGATAAGTTCGGTGCAAAAATTTTGGGGATTTTTTAAGGATGTTCTCGAAAATATTCCGCAAGCTTAATAAAAATTAAAGGCATAAAATTTTATTAAGGAAGCGGATATTCAATAAATCTGATTCCGGATTGTATACGGAGCGTTGCTCCCTTGTCGGCAGGAAATCGGTGCACCAGCTGTGAACCATTGGTTGAACTATAGACCAGGTTATCGTTTTTATTCAACACTTCAATCATAAACCGTCCCTGTAATTCACCCGGCAACTCAAGCTGATAAAATCCGTCGCCGGTGGTGCCAAGCAGAAGGAACTGAAATTGTTCTTTGAGTGGCTTACGTTTAAATTCGGGCCGGCGGCGTTTGGCAAGAGTTGCATTTCCATAAGATTCGGACAGAACGGGTTTGTTTAATTCCAGTGGCAACAGCGGGTTTTCGTCAGCTTTTGCGGGCGACCATATTCTGATATAATCTATTACAAGTCTGGCCGGGAATGGTGTTCCGGCATCAGGTCCCGGACCGAATGGACCGTTATCGGAGGGTATGGCCACGTTGGCTATCATCCACGCAGGGTAACTGAGATTGCCTTTCCAATAGGCAATACCGTTACCATTCAGGTACCACTTTATAAAACCTGGCTGCCAATCAATGGCCATTACATTAAACCCTTCATGCCAAAATGCGCTGGATGTCAGAAACGTTCCCCAGTTTTTACGCAGCAACCCAAGTGTGGTTTTATAATTTTTACAGCCCTGTTTGCAATGAACATCCACATGCACCTGGTTGTTCTTTTCTCCTTTCAGTTCAAAAACGTCGATCTCATCATTTTCATGGCCCGCATATAGCCAGAATGCCGGCCAAAGGCCGGTACCGTTGTCGCTCATGAACCGGATCTCATAATAACCGTAATGGAATTTGTTCTTTGAAAAAATCATCCCCGATGTAAAGTCAAACGTTTGCAGATTCACTCCCATATCCACACCGTTACAAACGAGCCGGTGATTATCCTCTTCGTAAGAAACCGTCCTGCGTTTAACCTGCTCACGGCGTGCTATCAGTGATAATTTTCCGTTCTGTAACTCAACATTCTCAAAGGCTGTATAAAACTGTTGTTCTTTGTTGCAGTAAAGGTTTTGTCCCCAGGGGTAACTGCTTTGCCATTTGGTGGTATCAACGGATGATGCGTTGAACTCATCCCCTCCGGCATAATGCCAGGCAGTTAATTTATCCTTTCCCATCAGGAACATTACCTGCGCATCAGCCGTGTATGAAAGTACCGTTGAAACAAATAATACAATAACTATTGCCAGGTAAATTCTGCTGAAATCTGAATTACTTCTCATAATCTGCGAAGATAGTGATACTGAGTTTGAGAATCCGGCTTTTATCAGCATTTGTTAATTTAATATGCAATTGTGTAATGGGGACCGTTGCAATCATTGAAAAGGCGATGAAATTTCTTACTGCTCCGGTCCTAAAATCATTTAGTGTATAAGTTTGAAAAATCAACTCAACAATATTGCGTTATAAAAAGCGGATCGTATTTTTCAAGAAGATATGAAAAATACGATCCTTACCATAAAGATGAGTTATTTAAGCGGAAATGCTAAGAGTCAAAACCTGAATTGGGCACCGACTCTGATTCTGGATAATTTGGCGCCCAGCGAGAAACTTGAGCTTTTGAAATCCTCCTGCCCGGGAAAATCTCCCTTATCGGTGTAGGCTTCAAAATTCAGCGCGGCCCACTCCATTTCCAATGCCCATCTTTCGCACAATCCATACAGCAACCCGGCACTGAGTCCCGTATTGAAGGCATTCCATTTATCTTTGGTGTCAATATTTGATATATCCGTACTGCCAAAGGCGTAGCCAACATGGAATTGTGAGAAGAAACGAAGTGTTGTACAAGGATCACAGTAGTACCGAACGAACGGGTTAAATGAAATTTGATTAGTTTTTGTGGTAATGGTTTCCTGATTGAACTTTTCTTTCTCTGTTTCG
>CAZPKJ010000163.1:0-6814 GCA_964587075.1 uncultured Flavobacteriaceae bacterium
AAAAAAAACTGCAAAACTTAATGCTTTGCAGTCCTTTGGTGATCCCGCTGGGACTTCCGCCTGCGCCTTTGGCTGAGGCGGATAAACTTCTCGTCTGTTTTTCATTCTCAAAAAAAAACTGCAAAACTTAATGCTTTGCAGTCCTTTGGTGATCCCGCTGGGACTCGAACCCAGGACCACTACATTAAAAGTGTAATGCTCTACCAGCTGAGCTACGGAATCGGTTATTATTGATTTGGCAAGTAAGCCAAACGAGGCTGCAAAAATAGAAACATCAGAGCAGTTTTCAAATGGTATACCCACTATTTATTAACATTATCTAAAATCGGCTGAATCTCAGTCATATTGAAGGGATTACGACAAAACCTTGTGTCTTTTGAAGGGCTTTGATTCATCGAACAATTTCCGGTAAGTAACAAGCGTGCGGCACTTTTTGGTTCCCAGTGCAAGAGCAATGGCAATCATTTTCGGGTTAAAATCGCCAATCCATTGCAGCTCCATGAATTTGTATTTCTTCATCGGGCGAATATGTAATGCCCCTGACCAGATCATCAAACCATCAACCCCTTTTCCCTGGTGCTCGGGCACAACCCCGAACACAATTCCATAGAATTTTTTACAAGCACCGGTCATTTTGAGGTATAAAAACTGTAACTTCTGTAACAGCCCGAATTTCCCGTTCATATGCTTGAAATATTGATTCAGTTCGGGCAGATTTATCCAGGCTCCCACAGGTTCATTTTTGTGATAGGCAAACCATACCAGCTTTTCATCCATGACAGGTTTCATTTTCTTAAAAACCTGTAATGCCTGATCATAAGTAATCGTTTTTCCACTGCCGTGCGACGTCCATGCCAGGTTATAAATAGTGGTGAAATCTGCTGCATATTTTTCCAGGTTGTTCTTTCGGATATGTTCTGCATGATATCTTCCTGAAACGGTAAGCCGCTTGTATGCCTCCTCAAATTTTGGATCAATAGGGTCATCGGGAACAAGCGAATAACAATACTGTTCAAAGTAACACTGAAAGCCAAAGTTTTCGAACAACTGCCTGTAGTAGGGTGGATTATAATTCATGCAGTAAACCGGTTCATAAAAGCCTTCTACCAGCAAACCCCAGAATCTGTCGCGCTCGCCAAAATTTACAGGACCGTCAACCGCTTCCATACCACGTTCTTTCAGCCACGAAATGGCATGCATGAACATGAAGTCGGCTGCCTGCTGGATATTCACACATTCAAAGAATCCAATGCCTCCGGTAGGTTGCTCTTCACCTTTGAGCATTTTAGCATTTATAAAAGCAGCAATTCTTCCAATCACTTTCCCGGTTTCATCATACAATAACCACCGGCAGGCATCTCCATTACGAAAAGCCTTATTCCTTTTCCTGTCAAAAACCTGCTCAATATCCTTATCAAGGGGTCTTATCCACTCAGGGTCGTTCCGGTAAATGGTGACTGGAAAATCGAGGAATTTCCTATGCAAATCGACCGTAGTAACTTCAACCATTCTCATGGCTGCGAAAGTATCATATTTTGTTAAATTTGTGCATCTTAATAATTACGTGTGGATTTAAAAACAGTGATAATCACCGGTGGTACATCGGGCATAGGCAAGTCACTTGCCAGCTATTATGCCCTTGAAGGGTTCAACGTGGTTATTTCGGGCCGCGACGAATCGCGCCTGCTCTCTGCAGTGGAAGAATTGAAAGCCGGCAACTCCAATGTTATTGGTATCAGAGCCGATGTATCTGATATGACCCAGTGCGAAAAACTCATTGATGAAACCATCAGGCATTTTGGAAATATCCATATTCTGATAAATAATGCAGGTGTTTCGATGAGGGGATTGTTTGCCGACACTCGGATTGAAGTGATAAAACAACTTATGGATTCCAACTTTTGGGGAACCGTTTACTGTACGAAGTTTGCCTTGCCACATCTGTTAAAAACCAAAGGGTCGGTAGTAGGTATTTCATCCATAGCAGGTAAAAAAGGACTTCCCGGCCGTACCGGATATTCCGCGTCCAAGTTTGCCATGGAGGGGTTTCTTGAAACATTACGCATTGAGAACCTAAAAACCGGGCTACATGTGCTTGTTGCCTGTCCCGGGTTTACCGCTACAGCCATCAGAAGCTCTTCTTTGGGACCCGACGGTTCTCCGCAAAAAGAATCACCCCGTGACGAAAATTCCATGATGTCGGCTGATTTGGTTGCAAAAAAAATCGCTTCCGCCATAAAAACCCGTAAAAGAGACCTTGTGATGACATCAGCAGGTAAACTAACGGTTTTTTTAAACAAGTGGTTCCCGTCATTAACCGATAAACTGGTTTATCGTCATATGGCCAGTGAACCGGGTTCACCTTTTAAAAATTAAACTGATATAATATTCTATGAAATCTTACCGCAAACTACCTGTTATCCTTTCCCTCATTCTTCTTGTTGCAGCTTCCTGTTCATCACCTCAAAAAAAGCTTTCAGGTGAAATAACCTCCCAGGAAAAAGTTCTCTACACCGACTCATTAGTGGTACCCGACCCCGCAGTGGCAGGTAAGATGATAGATTTGTATCTTGCTTATGCCGAACAGTTCCCAACTGATACACTGACGCCGGTTTATCTTTTCAAAGCCGGTGATCTGGCGTCAAAAATGAATGAGGTGCATATGGCCGTTGAAATTTTCACCAAACTGGTCAGCGGCTACCCCGATCACCGTAATGCACCATTCGCGTTATTCCTGCAAGGATTCATTTATGAAAATCAATCAGGCGATCCCGCGAAAGCGAAAAGTTATTACGAACAGTTTTTACAACGCTATCCCGACCACCCCATAGCGGCCGATGTTACTTTTTCACTTGAAAACCTGGGAAAGTCACCTGAGGAACTGATCCGGGAATTTGAGCAGAACAATCAGCTCCCGGCCGATTCAGCCAATTCCCCTGCAACGGTATCAAATTAAATGAGGTTTGAAAAAGCAGAAACCTACCCGGAAAGATAAATTTCAGCAAGCAGCTGGTCTAAAACAGCAGGTTACATCTCTGCAAAAAAAACCTTCATGGCTGCCCGGGCTGATTATTGCCTTAACCGGTTTTGTTTTATATGTTAATACTGCCGGACATGGGTTTACACTGGATGACTATTCAATAATTCTAGAAAACAGGGTAACGCGCCAGGGTAGCGAAGCTATTGGCGAAATTTTTAAAACCAGTTACCGCCATGGATATTATTTTACCGACGATAACTTATATCGACCTGTGGTAAAAGCTATGTTCGCGCTGGAGTGGGAGTTTAGTCCTGGCGATGCTACGCTGGGCCATATAATGAACATCGTCTTTTATTCTTTGACCGGATGGTTTTTATTTCAGCTGCTCATGCGCATTTCGTCAGGCAATGTGATGTTCGCGTTTATCAGTTCACTGTTGTTTATTGCTCATCCAATTCATACCGAGGTTGTGGCCAACATTAAAAGCCGGGATGAAATACTCGCATTTTTATTTTGTATTACCGCCCTGGAACGGTTCATTTTCTATTTGAAGAGCGGCAAAACACATAGCCTGTTCGTAGCGGCATTCTTATATTTAGTGGCCTTGCTATCGAAAGAATCGGCCATCACGTTTGTAGCGGTATTTCCTTTGGCAGGATGGTTTTTCAGCCCTGCAAGTGGTGCATCGCTGATAAAAAAATACCTGCCGTTACTGGGAACAGCGATCTTGTTTCTCCTAATCCGAAAAGGTGTTCTGGGCGATCAAATCCCCGAATCGGTATCGGTTGCCGATAACCTGTTGATGGCTGCCAAACAACCCGGCGATCGGTTTGCAACAGCTGTATTTATTTTGTTGCTATATCTTAAACTTCTTGTTTTCCCGCACCCGCTCGTATTTGATTATTCATACAATCAGATTCCTGTAAAAGAGCCTTCCGATCCGCTGTTCATTTTCAGTTTACTCTTGCATACAGGATTACTTTTGTTTGCCATATTAAAGTTCCGGACAAAAAGTTTACCCGTGTTTGGGATACTTTTTTACTTTATCACACTTTCCATTTCATCGAATATATTTATCACCATTGGCTCATCGATGGGTGAGCGCTTTGTTTATATGCCTTCCCTGGGATTTTGTATGGTGGCGGGATATATTTTGTCGGCGGCGTTTAAAATTTCAAAGGATGATGCGGGTACCAGTCTGCAGCACTTGTTTAAAAAGAATTGGACGGTAACAGCCATAATAGCCGTTGTAATTGCCGGGTTTAGTATTAAAACCATCGCCCGCAATCCGGTGTGGAAGGATAATTACACCCTGTATTCAAATGATGTAAATTTATCGCCCAATAGTACCCGCACCCATTACTATTTGGGAAATTACCTTATTAAACCTGAGGCCTGGAGTGGAAAAGGGGAGGAGGAGAAGAATAAAATAATAAGAAAAGGTATTTCGGAACTGGAAAAGTCCATTGCCATATATCCCTATTTTTCGGATGCACATTTACAGTTGGGGGTGGCTTATTTTAAACTGAACAAGCCCGATAATGCCCTTGCCAGTTATCAAAGAGCCTTAAAACTAAACCCTGGCTATGCATCCATCCACAACAACATAGGAACCGTTTATTTTACAGGTCAAAATTATACCGAAGCGTTAAAATATTTCCTCGAAGCCATCCGGTTAGATCCAAGATATGCCGAAGCTCATGCCAATGCAGGCAGTACCTATGGCATGCTTCAGCAATACGACCAGGCTTTGTCCTATCTTTTCAACGCGGTAAAATATGATCCCGGCTATGCCCAGGCTTACTATTTTATAGGATTAACCTATCGGTTTAAAGGAGATGAGCAAAATGCCAATGCATATCTCGAAAAGGCATACAAATTAGATCCTTCATTACGGCCCAAAAGTTAAATCATACTGATTTTTCAAGTAACTTTTCAAGTTCTTCAACGGTCAGGTTCGCTTTTAACTCCCCGTCAAGGGCCACAGAAATATTTCCTGTCTCTTCCGATACTATGATTGCTATGGCATCACTCTGCTCCGAAATACCAAGAGCAGCCCGGTGACGCATTCCATAGTTCGCAGGTAGTTCGGTGTTGTCGGTAACCGGAAGAACGCAACGGGCAGCTTTAATTTTGTTATTGGAAATAATTATGGCCCCGTCATGCATGGGACTGTTTTTGAAAAATATGCTTTCAATGAGGCGCTTCGATACTTCAGCATCCATCATGTCGCCTGTAGATGCGTAAAACTTTAACTCGGTATTACGGGCAATCACAATAATAGCCCCGGTACGCGATTTCGACATATTGGAACAGGCTTTTACAATTGGAGCTATATTGGTAGCCGACTGTTTCTGGAACTGAAAATTCCATTGAAATAATTTGCGGGTAAATTTATTGTTCGACACAAAACTATTTGTACCCAGTAATATCAAAAATCGCCGAACTTCTTGCTGAAATACAATTATCAGCGCTATAACCCCAACGCCTATAAATTGTCCGAGAAGGGCTCCCAGCAGCTGCATATCGAGTACTTTCACGCACAGCCACCACAGGATGTAAATGGAAACAAGTCCTATGAATATGTTCATAGCTACGCCCCCCTTTAATAAATCATACAATTTATACAGGAGGAAAGCTACCAGCAGGATATCAATAATATCCAGTAGCCTGACAGTGAGAAAGCCGATATGAAAAATTTCCATGGTGTAAAATTAGTTACAATGGTTTTAAAAATTCCCTCGTTCCTGTAATTTCATCCATACAGGGTTGTTCATATCCACCCTGAACCTGTAGGGCAGGTCAGCATCCTTACCCGCATAATCCACACCTATTCTGGGTGATTTAATAATAGCGGAATCCGGTATAGCCACCTTTCGGTCTTCAAGCCAAACCTGGTCACCGGTAAGGCAGGTGCCCGAATGTGAATAATGAATTCCCAAAATTCTGGTAACATTTCCCGGGCCCGAGATAACCGGGCTGTTCGAGTTGCTGATCTGTCCGCGACCGTTTAAAGAGTATTTCTCCTCATGCATCAGTACCCCTCTTACCAACACCGCATGCGGAACACCGGCAGGACCCGTAACCACATTAAACAAAGAATGTATGCCATAACAGAGATAAACATAAGCCACACCACCTTTTGCAAACATAACCGATGTGCGGTTGGTAAATCGTCCGCCAAAGGCATGCGATGCTTTATCAGTTATGCCAGCGTAGGCTTCCGTTTCAATGATATAAGCTGAACAATACCGGTCTTTGAAATTAGTACAAACCGCTTTACCCAAAAGCTTTTTGGCGGTTTCTACTACATCATGGTTCAGGTAGAATCGACGTGATAATTTCATGCCGACAGTTTTTATTCTGTTTTTATAAGGGCCCCGGTTTTATTGTAAGCAATCAGTTTCTGATCCACCATCCACGAGATTAACTCCAAAGCCTTGTCGTGATTAAGTATCCCCGTTTTTTCAACGGCGTCATGAATTTCTGCAGGGCCGTCATCAAGAATTTGAAGCAATCGTTCCTGGAAGTTATCAATTTCCACGGCATTAATTTCCATGCTGTTCATCTTACGACAGTAATCACACACACCACACCGGCCTTTAGCCGTTTCACCAAAGTATGCCAGAAGTACCATACTGCGGCATTGATGATTGTGGATAACATAACTGATAACAGCTTCCGATTTTTCAATATAACGCCGTTTTCGCTCCTCATATTTGGCAGCATTCAGGTTTATGTAAGCAGCGTCTTCCCGCGGAATTGTAAATGTTAACTGTGGGCTGTCTTTGCGGGGTTCGTAATAAATAATATCCGACTTATGTAAAAACGTTA